>PGXT01000041.1 GCA_002839285.1 Spirochaetae bacterium HGW-Spirochaetae-5
GATCTGTCCAGAACCCATATAAATCCGCCGTTCTTTGTCTTTATACGATATTCCATCTCCATAAATTCATCTTTTGAAGCCAGCATACCCATCAATTTATCAACTGCATAATCTTTGTCATCAGGATAAATCATCGATGCCCATGTATCAATTGACGGCGGGATCTCATATAGTTCATATCCGACCATATTATAATAGCGGCTGTTGCAGTCTATTTCACCCGTAGCTAAATTCATATCGTATAATCCGTCCGATGTAGCTTCCATGGCATAGGAAAGCCGCTTTTCACTTTCACTGAGTGCTTTAACTGCAGCTTTACGTTCAGATATATCCCTCCCTGTACAGAGAATTCCCGATGGTTTCCCCTCCGAATCACGAAGAACAGTGGCGAAAGTATCACCCCAGAATGTACTCCCGTCCTTACGATAAAATTCAAGTTCGAGAAAAATAACAATTTCGGCATGGACATCATTAAGTTTTTCAGGAGTTAACTCCTCTGCAGCTGCCTGCATCATCAGAGCAAATGATTCCGGTGTAAGATGCCGGTCAAATGGAAGCCCCGCTAATTCTTCAAGAGTATAACCGCGTGTTTTTTCTACTGAAGGTGATATCCATTTAACATTCAGATTCATATCCATGAGCCATACAGTTTCATGCATATTATCTGTGATAAGACGAAGATTCCGTTCGCTCTGAAGAAGCGCCTCCTCCATCTTTTTCCGTTCTGTAATGTCTCGAAGAGTCCCTTCAATTCCGGCAGGCTTCATCTCAAGATCATAAAATATATGAGTACTTGCCGATGCTGTAATCATTCTTCCATCGGCGGTCTTCAGGTGCAGTTCGTAATTCTCCACCTCGCCTTTTTCAAAAAGTTTATTAACAAACTCAATTCTCTCTTCCGGATTAGAATAAAAAATATCAACATGCTGACCGATGAAATTATCAGGTGTAAATCCGGTATATCTTTCAATAGATGGACTTATCTCGATAATTATTCCATTTAAATCTATCTGATAAAATATATCCTGAATATTTTCAAATATGCTTCTGTATTTACTCTCACTATCCCGTAAAGCCTTTTCAGCATTCATCTGATCCGTTATATTTGTAAGAAAATTCAGAGTAGCCACGGAACCTTCCCATTCGATTAAAACAGCATTTACCTCACACCATATGATATTTCCGGATTTACCGAGTAATCTGAATTTGTAGACAGGATTATTATCACTTTCACCGGCAAGCCTGGCCAGATAATTCTTTATTACCATTTCTCTGTCATCGGGATAGACAAAGTCCATGAACGGCCGCGAATAGATTTCTTTCAAAGTATAGCCGGAAATTACAGCTGATACAGGATTGGCAAATTTTATCTCTCCATCACAGGCAACAACAATACCCTGACTGGAGTTTTCCAGAATACTTCTGTATTTTTCTTCACTCTTACGCAGCTGCTCTTCTATTTCTTTACGTTCATTGATAAAACGGGCCTGTTCCATATTCTGGAACGCTGCGTTGGAAAGCTGATTGGCAAGAGTATATAACGACTGCGCCACTTTACGGAACTGATCCTGAGACATGGAAGGGACTTCATGAAATGCCTTTAAAAAATCGGACTCATCGGCACCGATTATCCGGGCATAAGCAAGCATAGATTCATCGGTCTGAGTTTCATCGCGTACCTGCCCGATAAGCCAGTTAGCAATATGATGCCCCCCGACTGTTATACTCGCCCCTGCATCCCATAAACCGCCGCTGAGACAGTGCCTGACAATAGGACCACTGGAATCCGGTGCCCCGAGTTCAGCATCTGATTTATAACAGTTGCACAGCCCCTTCTCAGTTTTACGGACTATCCCTTCACAGAGACGCGTAAAATTACTGGGCCGGGTTATAGGCGTGCCGTCGGGGCGGGTAATGATAGAAGCGACTTTTGCTGCCGATGCAAATTGATCCTGAATGAGCTGAATGTCATCAATATTAAACAGGTCATTAAAATCGACAGCCGTATCGTGCACAAGCGGACGGGTCAGAGCAATGATTCTTTTTTCAATCGCCTCTTCTGCCTGTTTACGTTCTGTAATATTATGGTAGTTTATCAATACTCCATTTATAGCAGGATTATTTATACAGTTAACAGCAGTAAGTTCAACCCATTTATAAATATCATTTTTACATCTATACCTGAATTCAACCGTGACAGTCAGATCATCAACCGGAAGGAGTTTCACAAACTCCCTCTCTATCATTTCAGTGTCTTCAGGATGAACAGTTGTTTTATAGTCTTTACCTACAAGATCACCGGGTATCCAGCCGAACCATTTTTCAATATTTGTACTTTTATATTTAAGAATACCATCGGAACTTATTATTCCTATCACATCTGAGATGTTGGAAATCATAGCCTTCTGTTTAATTTCACTCTCGAAAATCTGCCTGTTGGCTTCAAAAAGTTTAAATGCCATTTTAATTGATGCGACAAGAACAGTAATCCCTGAATTTTTCACGACATAACCGTAAGATGTAATCTGTTCTGTTTTTTCAACAATCTCTGGTTCAGTATGGCTTGATAAAAAAACAACAGGAACTGCTCTTCTGCCTAAAATACGTGTGGCTGCTTCGGGACCATCAATCCCATTGCCGAGATCAATATCCATCAGTATAAGATCTATATCTGAATTATCTGCGGAAATATCACATGCCTCTTCACCTGAAGCAGCAACAATAATATTATAACCGTATTTTTCGAGAATTTTTTTCGAGGCTAAAGCTATGATTGCTTCGTCTTCAACGAGGAGAATCGTTATATCTTTTTTATGACTCATCAATACAGTTCCCGCAAAGATTTGATTTTTATTTTTCAGGATGCTGAAAAAACAAAGCCGGTAATCACAAACGCAACAAACCATACGTTAAAAAAATGCGATTAATATTATAAAACTTATACCGGATATATTTATCATCATATTACCGTAAAGTCAAGATTATTACTCTTTCATAGATGAGAAGACGTTTAATTACAGATAATAAAGAATCCCGAACACACTGCATGGTGACCCATTTTTAATGGCGTATATACCTCACCGTTCCCCCCGAAAAAATAAATTTTTACCACCTCACCAGGTAACGAATTATTTCCGGATGGCGTATGCTTAACTATAATGAATTTGAAGTTGACAATAATCAGTACTATTTATTTCCTAGAACAAAAGCAGAAAATTAGCCTAGATATGTTAAATTAATTTCAGGAAATAATTGATGAAAAAAAGCAGCTTATCTGTAGATGATTACTCAAGAGGACTTTTAATCGGAATAATATCCAAGGCAGTCAATGATGACAAAACTCTGACTCCCGATGATATTGAAAAACTTAAAGAGATAAAAAAACAACTCCAGGATAACTAAGCTTATCACAGGTACCATCTACATGAATCAGAATTATTCAGGCAGAGAATTATTTTTTTCTGCCTGAATCTCCGGTTTTTGCATTATTTGTTCAATCTGATTTTTTCTGCTTAAAGCAGTCATAAGAAGAAGTATTAGTATTACAACTATAGTAACAATTACCCCGAGTACTGCTACGAAATAGTATTCATTAAGCGGATTTTTTTTCTTACCGAAATTTGAGCTGCCATAATTTATATTTCCGCAGTTTTTGCAGATATAATAATCATATACCGATTTTTCCAGATCTGTTCCTTTGCAGTTTGAGCACTGCATAAAAATCCTCCATTAACTAATTGTATGATTTATACCGGCAGTATTTTCTAAACTCCATTAGGAAAAAACTCTTATATCTCCACTACCGGAAACCAACATATAATCATTTTTTAAACTTATATATGTTAACCGGAATTATCCTTATTCATAATTTTTCGTGTAAAAACATAAATTATTTTCTCCCCGCCGCCTTCGGCGGCGGGGAGAAAATAGCTTTTTATTTTCAAAAAGTTTAAGAATAAATACGGATATGACAATTCCATGAGATTTTAAATCAATAGAAAATAATATTATCAGAATCGCAAGTAATATTCTCTTTTAATACTAAATTAACAATTTTGGAGGGCACAGCGCTTCGCGCTGCGCCTGGAGTGGGGTTTACGGTGGCAGCGCACCCGTAATCCCCCACTCCAGGCCTATGCGGAGCATAGGCCCCCTGAAAATAATTGCTGCCAGTTAACAAAGGTCAGAAATTTCAGATTTGATGTTGACAAATAAAAACATACATTTTATTGAATATCAAATGCCGGAGGTCGGAAAGAATGTCCGTAATCAATGTTGAAGAAAAAAATAACGCTGTAATCATTTACCTTTCAGGAGAAATTACAATGATTACAGTTAACGGAATCGATAACGTCTGCAGACAATATCTGAATTCAGATATCGAAGTACTGGCATTTGACATGAGAAATGTAGAATTCATTGATTCATTCGGTATCAGCAGGGTAATTAAACAATCAAAAATGTTTTCATCACAAGGTGTTGAATTTGTACTGGTGAACCTGAACGATAATATTAAGCAGATTTTCAAAATAGCAACTTTTGATAAACTTTTTAATATTATGACAAAAGAGGAATTTAACTCTCAATTTCTGATTAAATCGCTATAGTTTTACAAATCACTACTTCTAAAAAAATCTTTTCCCTTTATTCTGTTTTGTAATACTGTAATGGTCAAAATCTATATCTCCGTTCCGATACAATTCAGTACATGCATCAACAACATCTGAATCAAAGCGTATTCCGCTGAATTTGTTTATCTCCTCTATTGCATATTCTATTCCCAATGCAGGGCGATAAGGACGATGAGTTGACATTGCCTCAACAACATCGGCAACACCGACAACTTTTGATTCGAGCAGCATCATGGTACCCTCAAGGCCCAGAGGATAACCGGAACCATTGATACACTCATGATGCTGAAGAATAATTGCCGCCACAGGCCAAGGGAAATCTATTGTAGAGAGAATCTGAAATCCGATATTTGTATGGTGCTTAATCAGTTCAAATTCGACTTCGAGCAGACTGTGACTCTTATTTAAAATGTCAGAAGGAATCGCAATTTTACCGATATCGTGAATTGAAGCCGCGATTCTGATACCTTCAATTGTCTGCTGGGACAGATCCATCTGATTGGCAATTTTCCTGGCAAGGTTACTTACCCTCTGCTGATGACCTGCAGTATATGAATCACGTACCTCCACAGCATTCGCTATGGCCAGTATTACCCCGCCAAGATTTTCCCTTAAAATTCGGAATTTTTCGCGTTCAGTCCTCTCAATATCGAGATCAACAGAGATGTCATGAGAAATCGAGAGTATTGCCTTAACGCCTTTATAAAATATACATGTGTTTTTTGCTTTTATCGGGACTTTATTTCCATTTTTTCTCCGGAAAGCCCCGCGAAAGATCTGCCTGTCTGTGTAATTCAGATACTCAAAAGTATTAAGCGTATTCTCCTCACTCCAGCTGCATAATAAATCATTTATATTTTTGTTAGAAATTTCATCTTTTGAATAATCGAGGGTTATTAATAGGTTTGAATTGATGTGAAGAATTTCACCATCAGAACCATATAGAACCATGTAATCTCCGAAATTATTAAATATCGAAGAGATTGAAGACAGCTGTTCATCAGTATAATTCTGATTGTTTATAAGATTCATTTCCACAGATTCCTCTTTATTAGAACCAGCGTTATTATTAATAAAATGTTTATTTATATATAATCAATCTTTTTTTCACAATCAGTAAAAATAAATGGGTGCCCATCAGGCCCACAACTTCAATTCCGGCTGGTGAATAATTGCAAAGAGAATATCGCTTCTTGTTACTATACCGGCAATAGAACCATCAGGATTTACAACAGGCATAGCACCGATATGATTATCAAGCATCACTTTAGCGATTCGCCGGATATCTGTCATTGGTGTTGTAGCTATTACATCAGTAGACATGATTTCTGCAACAGTGACATCCCGTGATGACTCAACAACTCCATCGTTTATAATAAGCTTTTTCAGAAGATCTCTGTCTGAAACAATCCCGACAATTTTACCATCATCCGTAACCACAGGCATATGGTGAACTTTTTTTTCCAAAAACTGAAGCCATGCGTCATTGACTGAAATTTCAGGACTGACGGTAAAAACAGGAGAACTCATAATACCGGAAACATGGAAGACAGGTGACTTTTCATTCTCCATGCGGGATGCCTCTTTATAAGCATCAGCACCATAATTTCTGCTGCTCCCGATTCCGCTCCCCTGAGAAGATGAATTGCCCTCTTCAAATTTTTTAGTGCGGTTACTGCTCTTGGAATGATGGACCCTGACATTTTTAGGGAAATGCTCCAGCTGTGCATCGATCCGCTTCCCCTGAAGTGTAAAAAGATGGAACATCTGTTTCTCCTTTTTATCGAACGGCAGCAAATTATTTATAAATGCTTATGATTCACGCTGTGACCACGGAATAAATTGATGCCTTATCGGACCATTTACTTTCTTGACAAAAACAGCTGTGAAAAAACATCTTATTAACAGTATTTATTCCTTAACTTTTCTAAATTAAAAAAAATCTATTATCCTGCCGCCGAAGACGGCGAGGATATATAATTCTTGTATTTTACACTAAAAATAATATTTAGAAATAACCACTGACTTATTATAACTATTGCACCAGTCAGAATCAGAGTCAATTCATTTTACTATTCCGGAGAATATCAATTATGTCCATATTCTTTTTCTGGGATATAGAAAATGTTTCATTTCACAACCTTGAACGGATAATGCTGCATACCGGCAGAGATGAAGATGAAAAACGATATGTCGTGTATTCAAAAATTAAAGAAGCGCGTAAAGAGAAACTTCTGGAAAAGGGGTGGGTACTTGTAGAGACTGATGGAATTTCCAAGAATTCAGCCGATTATAAAATACAGAATATGATTCAGACCATACTTGAAAACAGATCATCCCTTCCAGATAAAATATATCTTATCACTGAAGATAAGGGATTTTTCAATATTTCACAAAAGATAATTGATACGGGAATTAAACTTGAAATAATATGCTCAACCAAAGATCCTCAGTGGGTAAAGGATTTAAAATATCCCCGGGATTTATAAAATAATGATAAGGATTATATGCAGATACTAATCGATGCCGATGCAACACCCGTAGTAATAAAAGATATTCTCTTTCGTGCTGTTGAACGGAATTCAATTAAGCTGACACTTGTTGCAAATCAGCCTATGAAGCACCCTAAATCTCAATTCATCTCTTCAATAATAGTCGCTGCGGGCCCTGACGAGGCTGATGACCATATTGCAGAAATTGTTCAGCCGGGTGATCTTGTAATTACTGCAGATATACCCCTTGCCGACAGAGTTGTCACCAAAGGGGGCTACGCCCTCAATCCAAGGGGTGAATTCTACACAGTGGAAAACATTAAGGAGCGGTTAGCCATGCGGGACCTCATGGATGAACTGAGAAACAGCGGTTTAACCGCAGGAAACCAGGCGCCATTCTCCAGCCGTGACCGCCAGGCTTTTGCAAACCAGCTGGACAGATTCATTACTAAACATTTTAAAAACATTTAAACCGGAGATGATAATGGACGGAACAAAACGCTCATCGATAAAAACCGGAATAAAAGTCGCCATTGTATTAAAGAACGATCAGCGCACAGGGAAACTTACAGAAGGGATTGTAAAAGACATCCTCACTAATTCTCCGTCTCATCCTCATGGAATAAAAGTAAGGCTTCAGAGCGGTGAAGTGGGCAGAGTTAAGTCAGTCTTATAAAAAAAAGGGTCTCCTCAATTCTTATTGAAAAGACCCCATAAATACTGTATGATGAAGTTTTCTAAGCTATCTTACTTGAACGTCTCCAGATTCTGTTTGTCTGGGCAAATCTGATCAGGTCCTCTCTGAAAGCGGGATGGGCAATTTCAATAAGCCTCTCTGCCCTTGACCATGTTGACGCGCCCTTCATATTGGCACAGCCGAACTCGGTAACTATCATGTGTACTGTCTGTCTGGGAACAGTAACTGTAGTACCAAGGGGCATAATCGGAAGTATATTTGAAACAAGCTCGCCGTTTTTATCTTCATAAGATGAGGGGAGACATATAAGACTTTTACCCCCCTTTGACCAGTATGCACCCTGAACAAAATCGAGCATGCCGCCATTCCCTGAAATCTGACGAAAGTCGCTGTTTTCAGCGCTGATCTGTGAATATATATCAACCTTAAGAGCCTGATTTATAGATATAAGCTTATCTATCTTGGCTAGATTTATCGGATGATTCGAATAACTCACATTATAAGAAGCAAGGGCATCATTATTATTTACAAAGTCATATAGCCTGCTGCTCCCTAATGCAAAAGTATAAACGATTTTACCCTTATCAAAAGTCTTCTTCATGCCGGTCATACGTCCCGATTCAAACATATCCACATAGGCATCGGACAACATTTCGGTGTGTCCGCCGAGATCTTTCAGATCGGTCTGTGAAATAAGTTTACCAAGGGCATTGGGCATGCCGCCGATTCCAAGCTGAACGCAGCATCCATCCTCAATGTGCTCCAGAACATGCTTTGCAATCTCCCTGTCTATATCCGAAGGTTCTTTCAGTGGGGATTCGCCCAGAGGTGTATCCTCTCTGATAATATAATCAACCTGTGAAATATGAATTTTCTCTTTAGCACCACCGAGAGCATTTGGCATGTTGCCGTTCTCTTCAATTATGAGAACTTT
Source organism: Spirochaetae bacterium HGW-Spirochaetae-5 (assembly GCA_002839285.1). Lineage (GTDB taxonomy): Bacteria > Spirochaetota > UBA4802 > UBA4802 > UBA5550 > WRGT01. The sequence continues at coordinate 8,755 of PGXT01000041.1, forward strand.
AGCATTTATTGCCTGCTCGTAGGTACAGGAATTGCTCAAACCGAAATTAAAAAATCCCTCACTATCCATGGGAGCCGTTCTTAACGCCATTACATCTCTAAGCTGCACACCAAGCTTACCGCTTGCGGAATCATGGGGACAGCTGTACATTTCACTTTCACCAAGAACGGGTGGTGCATAATAGATATTCTGCGCACCCTTACTCTGCATTATTCTTGTTAAGGGTGAAAAATGAACATCGTGATAAGTGAAGGCTTCCCCCAGCGGATCCTTTAGAACCACTTCCGGTACAGGGAGAAGTGTTACACATGATTGAATTACAACATCCTTCAGTTCGGCTTTTCTTGCCGCCAGCGCTCTGTCAAAGGCCACAGGCTTGCCGTTAAAGAAACCGTAGTCAATGAAGTCCCCCGTCTTCACATGTTTTGCAGCCTCCTCCGGCGTGCAGAATTTTTCCTGATACATTGTTTTGTTATTAGCCATAATTTTGTTCCTCCTGGTTTGACTATTAAATTTTATATATTTGTATTAATAGTTCTATGTATATTTTTATTAGACTTTAAAAGAACTGACATGTCAATTCAGTTTTAACGAAAACTTAAAAAAAATCCATACAGCCGGTTCTTTAACTCTAAATCCCATACTTTATTTTTTAAATCATTGCTATAAAATACACTTTGTATTATATTCTTAACTATTAATTATCCATGAATATTTATAACTGCGTAAAATGGTAATCTTAAATCCAGACCGGTTCCCTGGCGGTAGCAAATTGTTTTCGGGGGTGCGTATGCTCCGCATACGCCTGAAATGGGGGATTACGGGGGCGCTGCCCCCGTAATCCCCCATTTCAGGCACAGCGCGAAGCGCTGTGCCCCCAAAAATAAACCGCTACCTTTCCCGGCGCGGATAATAAAAAAAAACTGATTTATAATACTAATTAACCGGAGAGTATTTATGAAGAGTATAAGAACAAAAATAATTCTGCTGATGGCAGGAGGTAGTCTTTTATCCATAATGCTTCTTGTCATAGCCGTTACAGCCTCGGTCTATAAATTCAGTAATCTTATACTCGAAGAAAACCGAAAACAGATACTTGAAAGTTTCGATAAGAATATTATGAATCAGGTACAGAATATACACACCCTCCTTGATTCTGTAAACAGATACCAGAAAGAACAGAAACTTACAGATAATGAAGGTAAAGCAATAGCAAAAGAACTTATAAGAACAATACGTTATAACGAATCGGGATACTTCTGGCTTGATACTTATGAAGGTGTAAATGTCCTACTCCCCCCTAATCCTAAGGTGGAAGGTAAATCGAGAATAAACGATAAAGACGCTAAAGGTAAAGATTTTATAAGGGAGCTGGTTGAAAACGGGAAGAAAACAGGCGGAGGTTTTTCTGATTACTGGTTCCCTAAACCCGGACAGACGAATCCGGATCCGAAAAGAGGCTACACTCTTGCTTATGCTCCTTACGGATGGATAATCGGTACAGGTAATTATATAGACGACATCGACAAAGTAATATTAGAAAAAAGAGCAAAATATAATCAATACATAAACTATATAGTTATCATTATGCTCTCAGCAGCGTTAATCGTAGGCATTATTCTGATAGCAGTTTCAATCAGATTCGCCGATTCAATATCAAAACCGATTAAGGATACATCACAACTCGCTGAACGGTTATCAGATTGCGACCTGACCTGCAGAATGGATGCCAGATATTCAGAGAGAGATGATGAAATCGGTGTACTTGCTAAAAGTATTAATTCTGCCACGGAAAATCTCGGTAAAACTCTTTCAGCTGTTCAATCATCGATGAAATTTCTCCATGAATCAATTGATCAGATAAACAGAGGTAATCAGGAACTGGCTCAGTAAAAAAATCGGCGATATTACCTCTGTTATCAACTCAATCGCATTCCAGACAAATCTCCTTGCTCTCAACGCTGCTGTTGAAGCTGCCCGGGCAGGTGAACAGGGGCGAGGATTTGCCGTTGTCGCTGCAGAGGTAAGAAATCTTGCACAAAGATCGGCATCAGCTGCAAAGGAAATTACAACACTGATTAATGAATCGATCTCTAAAATAGAAATCGGAACAACTCAGGCGAACAGCAGCGGTGAAGCAATTAAAGAGATTGTTGAATCGGTACGTAATGTTTCCAATCTGATGAGAGAGATAACAGCTTCAACATATGAACAGAAAACAGGGATCGATCAGGTTAACATGGCAATCAATGAGCTTAACATGATGACTCAGCAGAATGCGGCTCTTGTTGAGGAGACAGCCTCCGCCAGTGAAAATATATCCGACAGGGCGAAGGAACTGGCAGAGATGACAGAGATTTTTAAAACATGATAAATTTACAGCGTAAATTCTTATACCAGAACTATTCTCTTTTTTGCTTCCATTTTTACTTCACCGATAATGGCGGCAGCAGCTATTCCGGACTGCAGCATCTCCTGAACCATCTCCAGGGCTTCACCATGAGGGAGAGATATCAGGAGCCCTCCGGATGTCTGCGGGTCAAAAATTACATCAGCAACTTCACGCGAAACATTATCTGAAATGACGTATCGGTCACCGACGTATTTCTTATTCCGGTAAAGCCCTCCGGGAATCAGCCCCATGGCGGCATTCTCCAGAGTACCGGCGAGCAATGGTAAACCGGCGGAGTTGAGTATCACAGAAAAATCATTCCCCTCCTGCATCTCGAGAATATGACCGGCCAGACCGAAACCTGTCACATCGGTACAGGCATTAACATTATATTTAAACATTATTTCAGCTGCATATTTATTCAAAGTACCCATTGATTTAACGAACTCGCCGGAAATCGAAGGATCGGCAAGATCGGCCTTTATTGCTGTTGCAATAATCCCTGTGCCCAGTGCTTTTGTAATAACAAGGGAGTCTCCGGCTTTTATTGTATTATTGCGGTATATTTTATCAGGATGAACCCTTCCTGTTACAGAGAGCCCGTATTTAAGTTCAGGATCATCAATACTATGACCACCGAGAAGCTGAACACCGGCCTCTTTCATTACGGCAAGCCCGCCTTCGAGTATCTTCCCGAGCATATCAAGAGAAAACTTCTTCGTCGGAAACGCGACAATATTCATCGCGGTAAGAGGGACTCCCCCCATTGCGTAGACATCTGAAAGTGAATTGCACGCAGCTATCCTGCCGAACTCAAAGGGATCGTCACACACGGGAGTAATAAAATCGAGAGTCTGAACCAGAGCAAGATCATCACTAATTCTGTACACTCCAGCATCATCCTTCTCGCTGCTCCCTACCAGGACATTTTCATCAAAAGGGATTGTTAATCCGCTCATGACACTGTATAGATCCTCCGGACCTATCTTTGCAGCTCAGCCGGCTCCGGTTACGGATTCCGTCAGCCTCATCACATTGAGCGGCTTACAGGTTTCACTCATCACTACACCTTCTTATAGTTTTCGAGAATATATGATACAAGTCTCCCTGCAGGTTCATGCAGAGATTTAACATTAGATGTTACCAGAAAAAAGTCTCTCTTGATATCCAGTCCTTTAATATCAAGAATCCGCAATTTACCCGACTTAACATCATCTTCTATAGCGAGCTTTGAAATAAAAGCAAGCCCCAGCCCTCTGATTACACCCTCTTTAATACCTTCGGGAGATGAACATTCCATTACGATGTTAAGTTCCGATGGTATAATATCAAGCTGATTGAGATATATTTCTGCTGCATTTTTTGTTCCCGATCCGCTCTCCCTCAGAATAAGAGGGATAGTTCTTAAATCTGTTACTTTAACCGACCCGGTATAATCTCTACCCGCAACGAGTACAATACGGTCTTCAAAAATTTTCGTATATGTTAAAGAGGGATGACGGATCTCTCTTCCGACAATAGCAATATCTGCTTCCCCCTGCTTTATCTTTTCAACAGCTTCCCGGCTGTTGCCTATTTCAAGTTTAAAGTAAACTCCATCCTTTTCATTCTTTTTAAAACCGGAAAGAATTTCAGGGAGAATATATCCGCCCGGAATTGAACTCGATATTATATTAATAACACCGCCGAAAGTACCGGTCTGAATATCAGATTTCAGACCATCAATATCCTTCATTATTTTATTACAGAATTTTACAAATATACGCCCTTCATCTGTCAGAGAAAAATCCTGGCTGTTCCGGTTTATAAGTTTAACGCCAAGCATCTTCTCCACCTGCCCTATCTGATGGCTGATGGAAGCCTGACTTATCTTAAGATTTCTTGAAGCATTGGTAAAACTCTTTTCATTTACCACTTCAAGAAAAGAACGGATCTGTTTAATATCAATATTAAAATCTTTTAGTCCCATGCCTGCCCCATATTAGATTGTTAAATAAATTCAACCGAGTATTTTTTTCTAAGCGAATGTTTGCGGAATTTCACATCTGGTTTTCCAATTGCTATAACCGAATGCACTCTGTTTTTTTCATAAATATCAAGTTCATTTTTCATAACAGAACTCCGGTTTAATGCTTCCACTGCAAATCCGATAAGGCAGGTTCCAAGATTCATATAATGTGCCAGCATACATATATTATAAGAAGCATAAGCGGCATCTTCTACAGGAGTACTTCCGTCAAGAGGTCCATGAACAATGATGACACATGGCGCACCATGAAACAGTCTGTCAATTCCGGCTTCAGACTCTTTGATTGCCCGTTCTACAGTTTCATAGTGATCATTATAATAATTAATCAGAGCTTTCCCCATAAAAAGAAATGACAGATATCTTATAAATCTATTCCCTGCAAGTTTGTTCAGTCTGATAAAAAAATCTTTAATTCTTACCGCAAACTCCCAGACCTTCTCCCGTCCGTTTATTACGGTAAACTCCCAATCCTGGCAGTTGCTCCCTGAAGGCGCTGTAACGGCGAATTCGATAAGGTCTCTCAGTGTGTCGTTGTTTATCTCTTCATTTTTATATTTCCGGACACTTCGCCTTGATCTGAAAGCATTAACAAGGAGTTCCGGAGATATATTCGAGGAACCGACAACAAGTTCTTTATATTTAAAAGTTTCAAATTTAATACTTTCAAGCTCCTGATTAAAAGTGACCGCATCAAAATCACAGACAGCATAACAGTGTGAACAGAGCATGCAGTCATTTTCATTCAATTCCGCTTTACGGTCTTTCAGATAAAGGACATCTTTTGGACAGACTTCAACACATTTTCCGCATCCTGTGCATTTCTTTTTATTGATTACCGGTACTCTATTCATTGAATCGATCCTCAGTGTTTCATATTTTAAAACATTAATAACTTCACAAATTTTTTGTAATAAATAAAGATTTATTATCCCCTTCTCTGAAGACCGGCAGGATAAACAACCTTCAATTATTTGACTAAAACATATATTATTACGGAATCTGCATATATTTAAATTCAAATATCAGCACTTGCCATCTAAAATCAAGCATAATAAAAACTTCAGGATAATTCAAAATAAGATAGCATTTTTTTTGGGGGCACAGCGCTTCGCGCTGCGCCTGAAGTGGGGGATTACGGGGGCACCGCCCCCGTAATCCCCCACTTCAGCGTATGCGGAGCATACCCACCCCCGAAATAATTTGCTACCCAAAATAATAAACGATAGCATGTGATTTTCGATTATACAGGAATTCGAAAAAAATTTTACATTATCTCAAAAAATGTAAATTCAATTAGAAATAATATTGACACAATTCTGGCATCGGATAGTTTGACAATCGTTCCAGTGCGGGGCGTGGCTCAGTCCGGTAGAGCGCGTGGTTTGGGACCATGAGATCGGAGGTTCGAATCCTCTCGCCCCGAATTGTAATTCAATTACAGTAACTGTTTCATCAACTATCAGATGCGCCCGTAGCTCAGCTGGATAGAGCAACGCCCTTCTAAGGCGTGGGTCATAAGTTCGAATCTTATCGGGCGTACATGAAAATCTTTCACATGGTGACCGTAGTTCAATGGTAGAGCCCTGGTTTGTGGTACCAGTCGTTGCGGGTTCGAGCCCCGTCGGTCACCCATCATGTAACATGTCCGAACTCGCAGGAAACCCCTGCGAGTTCGCTATTTGGAGCACCCTTTCATCCAGGATAAAAGAATACGGCATTTTCCAGTCAATAACAACCTGATCATCCCAGACGTGCACAGTCTCTGCTAAAAGCCTGAGCAGGCGCCCTTTTTCAGCATAATCAGCCATACTGTAGAGCTCAAAGACGTTTCGCACCTGACCAATAACCCTGCTTACTTCCAGTGTAAAATCAGTCCTGTTTATACGCATCTGCTGATGCTGATTCTCAATCCTCGTCAGAACCTTCTTATTCTCATCCATACGCATCCGGACAGCCTTTTCATCTACACCATCAATGAGGAGCTGGAGGAGCTTCTGCTGCTCCTTTTCAAGCCTTACAATCTCTTTCTTGACACCTTCCTGCTCTTTGGCCTGTCCTCTCTCATTAATGTCCACAGACTCCCGGAAAAGCTCTTTCAGGTGCTCCTCAAAGCTCCCTGAGAAGCGGATAAAACGCATCTTGTCATCTATGAGTTTAAATACATCCTCCTCTTTATAAGCCATGTACTGAGGCCTTCTGATAGAGTAATAAACGTATTTTTCTTTTTTAAGCTCTCCAGTAAACATGCTGCCGGAATCTCCGGATCTGAGTAACCCCTTAAGGATAAAATCATTATTCCGGATCTTTGCACCTTTATATTTCAGCTTCATCCGTGATGTTCTGCGGTTATATTGCTCATCGGTAATATAAGCCTCATGAGTCCCGTGATAGATATTCCCCTCATACTCAAACCGCCCGGTGTAAAACACATTAGCCAGGAGCCTTAAAATAGTAGTACGGTTCCAGGCATTCCCCCTCTGAGTTTTAAAAGCCTGATTATTCAGCCATTCACAGATCCCCAGCGCGGTGTAATCCTGATTATCGTATAAATCGAAAATCTGAAGAATCAATTCCGCATCTTTATTTTTGATATATTTCCGCTGCGAAGTATCATAGTCATATCCGGGAGGAGGAGTTCCTCCGGGAGCTATCCCGTGTTTAACCTTCCAGATAGCCGTCTGTTTGCTGTCGTGACTCACCTTGTCGCTATGCCCTTCAGCAACGGCAAGTTTTATATTCATTACAAATTTTTCAGAGTGATGGCTCTTTTTGTGGATCACGGATCCTTCCTGATAAAAATGAATGTGGAAGTTATGCTCATCGATGAGGGATTTAAGACGTGACCAGTCGTTAAAATTACGGGACATCCGGTCCGTACACATGAATACTATATCCTTGACGCCTGTCTCCAGTGCCAGGTCAAGCATCATGTTAAAGATCTTCCTGCCGGTTTTATAAGCGGATTCTGCAGTGGTAAAGAAGTGTGCAATGTGCAGATCGGTATCAGCTGCATACTTGACGCCCTTCTCCTCCTGCTGCTGGAGAGATGTGCCCAGAACTTCCTGCTGCTTTGTAGACACGCGGTCATAAATGAATACAGGTTTCTTCCCTGTTTCATGCGCGGTTTTAATCTGCCGGACTATTTCAGCCCGGAGTTCAGTGCGGTTAAAAGTTTCCATGCAAGCAATACTACAGAGCATTAATTACATGTCAAGCAATTACCACACCAGCGCAACTCCGCCCTGAACAACAGCATAATCCCGGCAGAGGAGAACCCCTCCGCCGAGACCTATACGGCCGTATAATCTGTAATATTGTGCCCAGGCTCCTCTGTTAAGCCTGTTATCTATAAAGGGACCACCAGCAATAATGTTACGAGGTGAGTCACGGGCTTTGATAGTTACAACCTTCTGCCATCGCCTTTCGCAGAGGCTTGCTGAGAGCATATAATTATAATTCCCGACACTAACTATGTCGAGACCGGGAAAGCCTGTATAGAGACATTGAGCATCATTCTGGAGATCCTCCAGAGGCATCGAATAAACATCGCGCTCAACAGTATTGTAGACAATCGGTGATTTCTCCGTGATAACAGCCCCGTGCGGATCCGCAAGGTAGCTGTTTGTCACAAAAAAAACAGCCCCGGCAATAATCAAAGAGTATAACATAAAAACAGCCAGTTTTAATTTACTCATCTTTTTTCACCTCTGCCGGCGGCCTCAGATGTATCTGATCTTTTACTATCTCATTATCTCCGCACTTAAGCTTAAAACCTGTAAGTGCAAGCCCGGCAACCGCAATTACAACAGCGATCTTCCACCAGTTCTGGATTGCAAACGCCCCCAGTTCAAACTTATTGTCAACTTCATCGGGTTTAATCTTTTTTTTTGATTTTACTGCCACAATCGACCCCCTCATTAATGTGAGCGAATTCACGCTCTTTAAATTCTTCCTGCTTCCCCTTGTTCCACTGATTCACCGGCCGGTAGTATCCGGAGACGCGGGAGTAAACTTCAGCCGCTATTTTCTTCATGCTATCTCACCCTTTTTAAACAGCATGTAGTTAAACGTTTTCTGTCCGGAGTCCTTTGCTTTCTGTAAAATGTAGGCAAAATCTTTTGGACTCTGCACAACCTGACACCCTCCGCTGTATTTCCCGATCAGCTTAACGATAATATTCTGATCCATCCGGTGGAAATTAACCCCGAAATAATCACAGACAACAACGTCTTTTGCGTCCCTGGTGAAGTTATAGTTCGCATCTCTCCAACCTTTTGTCGGCTTACACTTCTGCCAGTCATTCACCAGGGCTTCATATCCTTTATGCTTGCCGATGCACCAGACTTTCTCATGATGCCCCTCGAGGAGATGAAAAGTTCCACCCTTGTTTCTCTCTTTGCTTAAGGTCCAGTAAACACCCGGATCAGTTGTCCCTAGACAGACGAAGAACTCATCCTCTGTGAAGAATCCGATCTGATCATTTATAACATCTTTATTCAGCCCGGATTCATCCCTGATCCCGAACAGGTTAAATCCTTGTATCGGGAGTCCGTTTTCGTTGTAATAATTCAATAATTGCTGTTTCACTGATTATGTCTCCTTAGACTTTACACTTTATTTTGCAGAGTTCCTTAAAATCTTCAATAGCTTGACAGTTCTTTTTAGCAGCACTTTCAACGGTATTAAGCCGCGGATAAATAACATCTTTCAGCTGCCTCTTTACACTCTCGATATCCTCATCGGTGCAGTCGATATCTCTCTTCATGCCGTCACGCTCAAGTGCAAGCATAGCAGTAAGATTGCTGAATTTAAGATCTATCATATCAAAACTGCTCTTATTGCTTGCTTCAATTGCTTTAAATCCGTTTTTACTGCTGGCTTCAATTGCCTTGAATCCGTTCCGGTTACTCTTCCACATTACAACGAAAAATATTATAAAGCCTGCAGCGGTATAAATTGTTGTTATATCGAGACTTATGTTCATCATGCCCCCTGGAGATCGTTAATTATTTTCCTGCACTCTGTGCGTTTTACGAGAATATCCTCAGGGCATTTCTCCCCGGTTTCCATTTCTTTGATTATTTTATAATCGGTTTCAGCGAGATATTGTCTTGCTTCATAGATTTTCTTTTCGTTAGAAGCTTTCAGTATTTTAGCATCAAGTTCTTTCTGTGTCATTAATCCGAGTGATATTTTATCTTCATCGGGCAATGATTCTTCTGTGTAAATCTCGCCGAACGATTCTCCCTGAATTTCTTTATCGATATTCAAAGCCTGTCTCATATCATCTTCAAACTGGTGTATTGTTCCAACTGGTTTTTTTAGATATATCATGTTGCGTACGCTCCCACGTAGAGATACAACATTGCTGTTGCTGATTCTATTTCTGTTTTTGACCGAGTTAATACATTAACGTTTAACGTTGTCTTTTGTAATGCGTAATTAGATTGAGGAGGGTTTGATAAATTATACGCTGGGTTTGACGATGTCCCATTCTGCGGAGAATAATAATCGTGATTATGATCTTTAAGTGCATCCCTTCTTCTCAACCCGGTAATTTTATTCTGCCCGGTCATATACAGCCCAAGTCCCGCCCAACTAAAGTGCCGGCATGAAGTAGTTGAACCGTATACTCTGTATAAATAAATAGATATGCCTGTTCCAGATGCAGTTTTGCTGTCGAGATTAACAGTAACTGTTCTGGCTGATGCTGATATTCCGGTTATGTTAAACTCATTTGTACCGTCTGACAGTATCCTCCAGTTGGTTGTCGGAGATCCGGCAAATAACCAGTCTTCTGCAAGCTCTGCTATCATTGCATTGTTTGCTGTATTACTGGTTAATGTGAATACATTTCCAGACCATGTGCCGGCAAAAGAAGAAACGTTTGTGTTTAGTTCATCATAAACAACCTTTCGGGATCTTCTTTCTGCTATAAAATCTGCTGAATAATTAGCTATGGATAAAGTTCTATCCGAAAGAGACATGCATAGCCAGGGATGATCAGCTGCAATAGGCTTATATGCATCGAGCATTTTCAAACTCTGACCGATAACAGGAGATTCAAAAGCTCCTTTCAGATACACCGTATTATCATAAATCTTCTTTGCATTATCATTCAGCAAGTTAAAGTCACTTGCCAGAACCTTTAACCCTGCAGCTTTTACTCCTATCCATGATGTTATATCACTCCATGCCATCAGCTCACCTCTTTTATCATAAATTTATCTGAATCAGTCCAGTTTGGAGAATTGAATACTACCCGATACTGGATAAACTCATTCCCCTGCAGATCTAGCGTAGTAGTATTGTAGCAATCCTGAAGATCACTCCATGCCCCGAATATACCGGAACTATATGTTCTGTATTGAATCATAACATCGCCGGGACCTCCGATTGTTCTGTATATTATACGGTTATACCCGCCAATTTTACGGAGTACAGCAGACTGATATACTGCAGTAGGTGTAAACTCTGCAGTGTCAAATTCTGCGATATCGTATTCAGCCCACTCTGTATTTCCTGATCCGGCACCAGGATTAGTCATATCAAGAATAAATCCCTGATAAGGATTCCCTGCAAGATTATATCTATTTTCTGAATCATCGGGGCCGGTTTCAAAATGAAGAAGAGCATTAGTTGTACCAAGACTATCTTTTGGAAATCTGCTTAAAGATGGAGTAAATGCACCACCATAACGAATAGCACCTACTGTTATTCTGACTTCATCAACATATCCTTTAGTTGCGTAATATGTAGGACTGGCAATTCTGCAGTAAGATGCAGCAAGAATGTTGACACTGCTTACCTTTGTAATCTCTGGTATACCATTGATATATAGAACATATTTAGTACCGTCATACTCAAGAGCAATATGGTAAAATTTATTTAAATCCATTACCGTAGAAGATAATAAATTAAAGCTAATATCCCATGTTGTACCATTACTTGAAAGATATAATGATACTTTATAATTTGAACTGCTTCTTATTACATAAATATTTTTATTTCCACATTGGAAAAGAGACGCTCCATTCGCTGGAGTTGCAGTTAAATAAAATTCACCTTCTATACACCATTTATTACCTGATATATTAATTGATTTATATAGATGAGAATTTATACCGTCTAAATAAAGTGATCTTTTGCCAAATTTTTTTACAGCAGTTGAAACTACCGCCCCACCATACGTAGTCCATAAAGATCCGTATTCATCAAGCAGCGGATTGTATAAGTTTTGCTCTACATCGATTGGAGCAGTTAAAGACACTGTATTCGACTTCTCACTCTCGTTGTAAGATGTATCAGTTGCGCTCACCCTGAAGTAATAAGTTTTTTCCGGATCTACCGGAGTAAATATATAAAGACAATCCCCTTCAATATCCACAACACTGTTGAGGGGGATAGTAATCGGAGAGAACCGTCCGCCGTTAAACTCAGTCCCCCAGTATCCTTCAGAGGTTGACATACTCGCAGGTAAATTCAATCTGCCGTTTGTCTCTGGATGGTTTAAAACTTGTTACCCGGACAGGCTCACGTGTGAAAGGTGAATATCTTAAATCGAGGATATCCCCCAGGGAGATATAATTCAGATGATATCCCGTTGTAAATTTGCATATCTTCTTGATGTCTTTATGCCGGGCAAGAATCTTTGCTCCGATCTCCGCCGCACCAGCTGATGACACATATAAAATTTTAAAAGCGGAAGCGCTTGTATCTTCCACGGAATCTTCAGGGATTGCAAACTGCTTGCCGGCACCGTATAATGCCGAGCTTGCAGAGTCTGTCCCTGTCGAATATGCCACGGTCCCGACATTATTCCAGGCGATTGAATACTGATTAAAAATCAGTGCGTCATCGGTGTATTGACTGTATGATCCGGGGAGAATGTCGCTGTTGTAAATCGGAGTCCCCAGAATACCCGTGTACTGAGTCCAGACCCAGAAACCGATCTTGTTATCACGCTGGAAGAGATGACTTGCCGATCCCTTGCATAGCTTCTCAAGTACTGCTATACACTTCTCGTTTGCCTGAGTTGTGTAAATGACATTAAGCTTTGTCCCCTGCTGCTGAGATATACCAATTTCAAAACCGCTTTTAATCAGCCTTGATTCAGGTATTGCCAGGCGGGAAGCATCTGTCAGGATCTCCCAGACAGCCTCTGCAGGAGTTACATTGAGGAGATTTATAACGCATACCGTATCAACCAGATCCTGTATAAAATCGTTTACAGTGAGCCTTGTGACCATTTTACCGTCATCGATTTCAACTTTCTTAAGTCTCCCCTCCCAGAGAAGCTCATCGGTTTCATCATCATACACTATAACAATAGAGTTATACCAGTCGATCGCTTCAAAAAGCCCGCCGGTTCCCTGCCGGTCGTCATAGCTGTAGTCAACATTTGACAGCTCAATTGTTGTCTTTGACGATATAAGCTTATCCCCTGCAAAGTTAAGTGATATCTCAGAGGTCGATACACTCATTATGTGCTTTGAGGTGATTGTTACTCCGTCTATTGCAGCACGATATCTCATAATCCCTCGTTGTATGCACGTTTGAATGTCAGATCAAAGTCGTTTTTACCTATATCGTCAAACTGCCAGTTTTTAGGTGATGCGTTAATCTTGTCATAAACCAGCCTGTATGTCCCGTAAACTCCCGGCTCAGATTCGGGATCAAGAGTTATCTGCACCAGGTTGTTGCTGCAGAAATACAGTGTTAAAAGCTTCTGGAAATCAGACTCCGTTAAGCTGTCCCATTCAAGTTTTAAAACCTCTGTGGAGCTGTCCCGGTATGTGTCAACGTCACCGTCTTTGTAGATAGTTTCAATAGCTCCTACGGGGTTATATCCCTTCTTGATTTTAGGCTTCATAACATAGATTGTGTCCCAGGTGCGGCTTCCATCCGCGATCTCAAACTCAACAGATCCTGCGTTCTTCAGATCGTCAGCAAGCCGGATAGCGGGAGATTCGAACTTGTAGCCAAGCTCCCTGCTTTTTAATACAAGGTCCATAACTTCAAGAGAGACGTATCCGTCATTAATGTAGTGAGGGTGAGAGCGGATCACCTGTGCCCCTGTAGTCGCGTTAAAAGACACGGCATTTTCAACAGAATTTGTATAGGTTACTGCGGTTTCTGCCTGTATTGAATACAGGAGACTTGTATAAAATATATTGTTTTTCAGAACTTCCAGACCGTTATTATCTTCAAGCTTTACACTCACATAATTATACAGAAAGTCGTTGTGGTTAACAATAATCCCGGCACCGGCCCCGATAACATGAACAGCAGGATTCAGGAGCTGTTTGTAGAACTGACAGTATTGCACAAGAACAGAGTTTGATGTCAGGTTAAACCCGGCATCATTTTCGGATATTTTACAGTTAAGTATTTCAATTGCCGACCCTGTGATATTTACAACATAGAGCGGATAGCTATCGACATCTTTATAATCAACACGTTTGATATTAGTGAAATTGCACCATTTAATTTTAAAAACACCAGATGATGAATAAATATATCTATAAAGATACTCTTCAAGATTATCAAAAATAATACCGTTGAGAGTGATATCAGACGAAAATTTCCACCAGTCTACCAGGAAACCGCCTTTTATATATTCGTAGACTCTGAACGGAGCTGTATGATTAGTATAATTGATAAGCAATCTATCCGTGTTTAAATTATAAGAAACATCAACCGGATCATTACTTGAAATTGCCTCAGTACTGATAACGCCCCAATCTCTTGATAAAAAAGTTACCGTAGGCGAAGTGTATCCGGCAACGAGTACATAATTAAGATCCTTTAATCTTATAATTTTTAAATAATAAGAATCACCTGTAGGCGTGACAAGTGATGCATTTCTAATTATTGAATAATCAATAAGACTGAATTCAATAAAATAAAGTTGATTGCTTGTATTCCGACATACGAAAGTGATCCCATTACCGCTAACACACCCGGAGCAAAGATCAGTACCAGATAGTATTTGCGCGTAATTTAAAATTGCTCCTGAATTATCGCAGACACACCAGCGATTATCTGCTGATCCGGATATTTTAAAAAATACTATAAACCCGCCGGCAGGACGTGGAATTACCCCCCCTTTGGTCATATATATATCAACATCGATTTTTGCACTGAACAATACCGTGTATGATTTTATTATTGTGCCAGTAACAGATATAATCATATATTGAGTGCTGGATGTGACCCATCCTACTACAACGAATCTATCAGAATGCCCGCCGACAGAAGATATTAAACATGAATCCTGTCCAATTACTATCCCGGTTGTATGCTCATAGACAAGTGACCCTTCGCCGGAATAAACTTTAAACTTTTTAGAATCGGTACCTGTCCAGTCATACATTATTACAAAGTTTCCTGACTCCAGGGCGCAAATATCCCAATATCTTATACTTGATGATGTCATTACTTGAGTTTCTGATTTCACTATGTTTCCATTTTTATCAACTATTACAAAAAATATATCCCCATACCACGTAGTATCATCTTTCTGATTATATACAATTACGTGATTGCCATTTGCAAGAGGGATTGACTTAGAATGCCTTGTGTTAATTCTTCCATCATTAACTGAAACAACCGTGGCCCCTTTAATAGTTTCAATAAAATAATTACTTGTCGAAGGTACTAATAGCGGCTTTATCGTAGGCTTCTTCCCCAACGCTGCAGAGATGTTCCTGCAGTTTGTGTCAAACGCCAGAGACTCCTCTTCATAAATTCCGTCATCGAGGATCACAATATTACACTTCACTGCAGTGATTAAACTTTCCGCTTTCTTTATAGTCAATACCGGATCAGCCGCTGTCCCCGTACCGGTGCTATCGTCCCCTGTTTTTGATACATAAATAGTATTTGTATCTGATGGAGTAAAATCAAGAGTCCGGAGTGTTGTTGAATCTGTCGCACCCACTGCGTTCAGATAATCAATCTGTGCATTCAGTACCGGGTTATAATCAAACTTTACTATTTTATCTCTGTGGAAGCTCATTGTTTCACCTTTGCCAGCTATTTTCTTGTAAACATTTTAAGGCCTGTACTTCTCTCTATATCCATCCCTGCGTCAACGAGTGCTCTGGCAAAACCCTCACGATCTACTATAGCACCCTCTACATATATATTTACCGTAGCTCCGCCGGATCCTCCGATTGTGGCCTCTCCTCTTCTTACAGAGTCAGAGAATGTTTTCGGGACAATCATTTCATCTTTGTGGATCTGTGCTGTCATATCGCGCGGGACCGCCCAGGTACCGACCGCATATGAAGGGAGAGGCTGTTCTTTTATTAACTTAAGCTTCGCCATACCCAGCGCAGTTGTTCCTATCGCCGCAGAATATGCAAGAGGAACAGTCCAGGGCATTGAGGGCTGTACAATTGCTCTGAATGTCTGAAGAGCAGCTGCAGGTGTATTTATTAAGACATCAGCAATAGCAAGTTTCTTCTGCATTTCAGCGGATTCCCTTGCCAGCTTTCTCTTTTCTTTTTCAGCTTTATCAATAACTGACTTTTCATCCCGTGCCCGTTTTTCGTCCAAAGCTTTCAATTTAGCGTTTTTTTCTTCTGTTGATAAGACTGAGTTTTCAATAGCCAGCTTTTCCGCTTCGTATGTTTCGCTTATCGCTTCAAGCTGTTTCTGTGTTCTGTTGTCAATTTCCGCATTGTGGTTGGCAGTGTTCATTGCATAAAGCTGGGAGAGCTCACTATTGAACCCCGAGACCACTGATGTAACGGAAACTCCGTAACTGCCGATATTAAAAGGATCTTCTTGTTCTGCTTTATTTTCTTTAACTCCGGTAGATCCTCCGGAAGAGGTAGGTAAAGGGTTGTCTTTCTTTTCTTTGTTCCTTTTATTAATTTCTGCATTTATCTCTTTTTCTGTTTTAAGCATACTCTCCTGAATTTTTAATACTGCATTATTTGCTTCAGTTTCACTTTCAAGAGCAGTAGCGGTATTTTTATACCTCTCCTGCAAATCTTTCTTTTGTATTGCAAGTAATAATGTCATTCTTTCAAGATTGGCAATTGCTTCCTGATCACCTTTTTTTGCTTTTTCCTGAGTCTCCTGTACGAGAGTTTTGTTTTTTTCATATGCTGCTCTTAGTTTTCTATTATGCTCCATTATCTTTTCATTTTCTTTTGTAATGGAATTCTTATTTAAATACGCGATAAGCAGTGCTATACTGTTAATCGTGTCACCTATAAATTTAACGAGGCCTTTTAACATCGAAGCAAATATCCCGCCATCCTTCGAAGCTGACAAAAAAGCCAGACCCAGATTAGACATTGCAGGGAGTAAATCTTCGCCGATTCCAGCTTTAAAATCTTTAATTCTTGAATCGATTCGTCTTTGTATGTTTGCATATGAGTCAAAGCTTCTGGCCATGTCGCCTATAGCGTTGCCGGATTGAGCGTATGCAATCGCAAGAGTTGCCTCTGCCTTTGCCTGCTGTAATGATAAACCTGTTAAATTACTTTTATTTCGTGCCTGAAGCTCTGCTTTTATCATCTCTTCAGATACTACTATTCCGTAAGCTTTAAGAGCCTCTCTTTCACCTGTTAAAGCACTTGTCAATGCGGCAATTGCTCTCTCCGCTCCCCCTTCGACATTTGAAAGTGAAGCAAGGTCAATCCCCAGCTGTGCTACGGAGTTTGACAGATCCAGCGCTTTATCTGACTGCATACCAAGACCCGTAAGAATGTCCCCGGTCCCAGCAAGAAAAGCCATAGCCTCCTCAGTGGCGAGCCCGTAAGATTCAACAAGAGTCTTTGCAAACGCCATTGCCTGAGTTCTTGAATTTTTAAATACTACATCAAATTTATTCTGCGTCTCCTGCAGTTTGGAAGCATACTCAATACACTCCCCTAAGACCTGCCCCACTTTTGTGAAAGCATAAACAACGGAAAGAGCTACCGCGGTGGTTGCCATCCAGGATGATTTTAATTTAGAGAAAGCACTTTCTGACTTCTGAGCTTTATCCCCGATTTTACCCAGGGCGTCTGAGGATTCTTTGGCTCTGGTTTTAAACTCGCCGTTTTCGAGATATATTTCAAATAAGACTTTCTGGTCAGCCATTTATCCCTCCATAAACCTGTTTTCAGGATCTATCTTTACAGGCTTACTGCTCTCCTGCTTTTTCTGTCTTGCTTCTATCGAGTTAAAGAATTCCTTGTATCGTGTTATCCCTTTATCTTTCCCTTCTTCAAAAACCTTCATCCCGTTTGCCTGGAGAAGTTCGCACTGCCATAACATCTGTTCAAATCTTGCATTTTCTATCTGTTTCAGGGCTCTGGTTACATCGAGCTCTCTGATCTCTTTCATTGAGTATCCTATCTGCTTCAGCTTCAGCACCTGAAAATTAACTGTCTCCTGCAGCTGAAGGTAAAACTCGACTATTGTTACTGAATCGTTATTTCCTGTTTTTTTTTACAATCCTCTTCTGTCTGCCCCTCTGCTTTCAGATCGAGCACAAACCGGCTTACAAACTGGATCACATCCGGGAGCTCATCATACAGTAGAGAATCCGCCATGTGCCGCTTAGACCTGAAGGGCTTCCGCAACGGCCAAACCCCCGATTTATCAAGACACTTCCAGAGTACGGTAAAAAAGAACTCGTTAGGGATAACCATCTGTTTAAGGGCTATATCCTTTTTCTTGAACTTCTTCAGCTCCTTGTTGAAAGCTTTAAAGAATCCGAAAACATGCTTATACTTTACCCGGACAGACCGTTCTGCTCCGCCTATTTTAATGAACTTAATTGACCCTTCTTCTCTCACAAATTACCTCTTTAAAATGTCAGGGGAGACTTGCTCCCCCGATAATTAAGCTGCACAAATCCAGTAAGCAACATCGCTCTTAAGTGAATCGTCCGGATCAACAAACTTAACAGGAACAAGCGTTCCCGATGCAGTTGCGTTTGCCGAAAGAGTTATCACAAGTGACGCGATAGTTTTTATTGTTGTCCCTGCAGGAATTCCGGCACCATAAGCAAGCATACCCACTTCCAGACCTGTGGCAGATGCCACTGTAATTTCATCATCAGTTGATGTCACAGTTGCGGTTGTGCTTATTTCACCGTAGCATCTCCAGTCAAAGTTGTTTGCAAGAGGATCGGAATCAACAACAACCTCTGCTTTAAAATCCATGGAAGCATACTCTTTAGATCCCAGAGCAATCTTAACAGATTCTGTAGTGGGGATTGACTTTCTTATTCTAAGCTCAAGATTCTTCCCGTTTGCGGTTTTCCCTTTGATGATAATTGCAAGCTGAATCTGTGTCGGTGACTCAGATCCTATGTGCACATAATTTTCACCGGAGCCGGCTTCAATTATACCTTCCTGCAGCAGGGCAAGAGTTTCAGGCTGCAGCTGCTTGATTTTGCACTCAAAGAATCTCTTTACGCTTACAACTTTCTTTGCAATGAGAGTTTCCGGAATCCCTGTTCTGAATTCTGCATACTCTTTCTCCTGGTTAAATGACTTCTCAATCTCTGCATATCCTAAAGGCTTGAATTCAGTCCATGACACATCTCCAAGGACCTTTACCCAGATTTCAGGATCATCGAGAAACAGAAAGTCATCATTTTTGGCGAAATTCGCCGGTGAGATATTGTATTCGTTTGACATAAACTTGATGATTGAATTCACCCACATCATAAAGAATGCTACGAATAACATCTTAAATAGTTTCATCTCTTTACTCCTTTGTTATTTTACTTAAAAACGTCTTTTGTTAAAGTGAGCTCTGTTTCAAGCCCCAGTTTTACGCTGTTGTCCTTTGTTAGTTTTACAAGTTTTGATTCCACCGGTTTATCATCAATAGCCCGGACAATCCCTCCGAATGTCCTGTCTGTCTCTATGATATTCCACAGATATGTTGACAGTCCCCAGACTGAGTTTGTGCCGTGAAGAATATCTCTCAGAAGTTTGGCATCCTGAATAATTATTATAGTTATATCAAAAGACTGCCTGTATGCTTTATCAAAACTGAATCCCGGAAGCGGAGTTTTTCGCTCTCTGAATCCAAGGATGTCAACTGCCGGCATTTTGTTCTCTTTTATCAGATCATCCACATATTCCGAATATGTAATAATTTTGAATTTAGATAATGTATCACCCGCAGTGATGAAATCAGCTACACCCTTGAGTATATTATTCATTTCTAGCCTTCCCTAAAATAACGTTTACAATGTCTCTTCCAAGACCTCTCAGCCATTCCTGCGATGTAATACCGATCTTTCTTGTTCTTGTAAAATCAATTGATTCAACAGGAGCAATCTTCCAGATCATACCAGTGGGAAGATAAACTTTAATTGCATCAACAGAAGCAGCTTGCATGAGAGATGAGGAATATACCCCAATGTTTCTGGGAGCCCCTTCTGATATTTTAAAATTTTCCCAAGCTTTTGATATAGCTTTCCACTTGTTGGGATTACTTGAATCAAATTCATGCTGTACTTCTTTAACCAGATCATCATCGAGGCTTCTTAAAAACGGTCTCATGTCAGACGCCCGGACAGACATGTCATTAATGTAATCTTTAGCAGCATTGAGTGACTTTATTCCGGTTGAAGGATTCATTGTTATAAACATTTAGTATCTCCCTATGCTTATAGAAGACCGTTTGTTTCTTCCGTAATAAGTATCCATATCTGAAGAGAAATAAACACGCTCATACTCTGCTACGTTAGCCAGGGCAGTTCTTGAATACTCCTCCGCAGTGTAAAGCTTCCCGGACTTCTCTACTCCAATTGTTCTTGAAGAGAAATCCAGAGTTGATTTATACATCTCTGTCTCATTTCTCAATGACCATGCGATTAAAAACTTACTCGCTACAAAGTAGCATTCAGCATAAAAAAGCCGTTTCTGATTAGCTGTGTACGATTCAAAAGATATCCCCTGTATAACCGCATATTCAGCGGAGGGGACAATCTTCAGCATTTCTGCCAGATACACTTCTTCGGAGATGGTAATCAGATCGACCTGCATAAGTTCTGAGGCAGTCTTGTCTATAACCTGTACAGTAGTTGTAACCTCATCAGGAGGCTCTCCCGTGGTTACAGTCTCCTCTTTGTAAGTATCCTCATACTTATACACCGTAGGATCATCAAGAAGCTTGAGAATCTGAATCAGTGCGTTAGTTTCGTTTAGAAACATGGTTTACACCTCCACCGGATACACCTGGTCAGTTAACCCGGCGATATTTACAAGTTTATTGACTTTGTTAATAATCTCATCACTGGCTCTCTTGATAGAGTGCCTGCAATGACGGCTTATCTCAAGTGAGTGTTCAGCCCTTGCCCGGTCTACAGACCAGATTTTTAAGACGTTGGCCACATGCTGAGAAGTAGCCAGGAGAGGAACGCCCCAGAGGGTTGACTGCATAATATGTTCACATGAAGGATTAGCCTCTTCAACGTTTCTGTGATCACGGAGATAGAATTCAACAACCGGCTCATTTAAGTATTTAGCCGTAAATTCCACGCTGTCACGGTCCACGTTTTTAAGAGTTTCAGAGACAGACATCTCTGTATAATCATCCAGTGTATAAGTCCGGAAAGTTTCGTTTCCTGCAGAGTTCAGGAATGTGCGTGATTTAAGCACTCTTCCGTCTTTAAGCATCTTTTCAAGCTGAGGGAACTTCTTGAGCATATTCTGTTCAAACATAAGCTTCTCTCTGGCAATAGCACCCTCCATGCCTCCGATCTCATTCATCAGCATAAGCTGTCTGTTTCTGATAATCATCTCCCTCTGCAGCTTCCGGGTATAATTCAGAACATCAGCCCTGGTGTTTGCCATAGCCCCCTCGATGCGGGCATTAAACTCAGAGATAAGCTTTTCTGTGATCATCTTCTGGACTTTGGGATTGCTGCCGATAATGTCAGCTGCTCCCCCTGAAACCAGATCCGCAATGATCGCATAGTTTGCTTTTAAAGTGTTCTCGTAAGCGTTGCTCGAAAAAATAAAAGTATTCTCTACAGTGAGTAATTCCTTATTCATAAGTTCAGAGCTTAAAGCAATATTCAGAGTATCAGCAATGAGATTGTTAAGACTGGCGTTCATCCTTAAAACATAATCTTTCATGAATAGATTAATCACCTGCTCAATCTCATCGAAGGTTGTAGCCCTGCTGATAATTTCATTGTACTTCGCTTCATCCTGCGGAGTGACATCAAATTTCTGGAATAAGAGCTTATAGTTCTTTGCCATAAGATTACTCTATCTCTTCCCCTGCATCTGAGTTTTCAGGATCTATCTCCGGAAGAGGAATCCCCTCTCCGTCAACTTCCAGAACTTCATCTCCCTGAGGATCAGAATCTCCCTGATCTTCCGCAGGCCTGTACCGCTTATCTGTTCTGAGAAGATTCTGCGCCTGGACTTCATCTGCAAAATCCATTACTATCTCTTCCCCTTTTACTGTTTTAATTAACTTCATCTTTACCATCCTTCAGGTATTAAAATCAGCAGGGATTATTTCAGCCCTGCTGATTCATAATTCAAACTACATCAGATTATAGATCCTCAATGATTCTGACGATTCTGTTCTGATTAACAAGTTTTGTACCGAAAAGTATATCGGCCTGTACGTTAAGCCCGAGAATACCATCGTGGAAAACTGAGAATCTCACAGGGAGCCCGTTGTAGTTGCTTACTGAAGATTTAACGCCTACACCTTCAGGAAGAACACCGTAGCTTCTTGCTGCCAGAGCCATAGCAGAAGGAACAAGGCAGAGAGCTGACTGAACAGGTGTTATTGTAACCACTTTAGACGCGGCAATCGCAACTGCAAGAGCGGGATAAATGCCTATCTTTGTAGTATCTCCAGTTGTCAGAGTGGTTCCTGTAACTGTGTAAACAGTGGTATCATCGGCAATTGTGAGCTTATCCCCGACCCTGATAGGTGCTGCATCATCGTTGAATCCTGTTACTGTAATCTCAACAGCGGCAAGATCAGCTGCAGCACAAGCACCGGCAACATCAGCAGGAGTGTATTTTGC
Organism: Spirochaetae bacterium HGW-Spirochaetae-5; assembly: GCA_002839285.1. GTDB lineage: Bacteria > Spirochaetota > UBA4802 > UBA4802 > UBA5550 > WRGT01. The sequence continues at coordinate 31,198 of PGXT01000041.1, forward strand.
GATAGCGTTATTCTCGTAGAAATTAAAACCCATTCTACGGGTAATCATGCCATCTTTCATAATGTCATCTTTACCGGAATTATCTACTGCCTGAAAAGCATCGATCTTTTTAAGAGCACCCATAACATCAGGAGAAGCCACGCAGACTCTTCCAATCTGTCCAACTTCAAGATTAGAGAGCTTTGTTCCGGCACTGACAATAAAATCCTCAGATATACCGGCGCAGGCATCGATGAAGTGTTTTGCCTTCAGAGCTTCCTTGTAGATCTCTTTGTTCACGGTAAGAAGAAGGCTTTTCACCATTCCTACACCGTAGTTCTGAATGAGATCATAAGGTGAAAGAGAGAGCTCTTTTGCTGTGAGGTTGATTGTTTTTCTTTTGGAGAGATTAAGATTAACCTCTGCCTCTTCCTGTGTAATGCTTGTTGCACCGATCGCAGAGCCCGGTGTAAAATCGTCAGCATCTCCGAAATCATGAGCCAGAGGAACATTAACCTTTGTACCGAAACTGGCAACCTGTGCGTCAAAATCTCTTGATATAAGATTCTGCAGGTTATACTCCCCCATATTAAGACTCTGAAAAGATTGAGCCCAGAATTCAGGGTATAAATAATCTGTGTTTGTATTGCTCATTGTAAATCCTCACTATTTTAAATTTTTAATCTGTTAAAGTCGGTTTTAGCCCGGCTTTCATTGCTTCGTTGTACTCTTTCGCGGCGTCTGAATTAACATCCGCAACCTCTGACCTTTTAAAAGTAGTTCTGAGGTTCTTCTGCTGAGCTCCAGCCACCTTTGTTCCTGCACCAGGTTTAAGAGAGGACCTGATAAGGTTTGAGTTTGACGGATCGCTAAGGAAAGATTTAACTGCTTCCTGAACAGTGAGTTTTGCTGATCCTTTTTTAAAGAAGATGTTTACAGCATCCTCTGCTTCTTCGAACTCCTCTTTATATTCAGCTTTTATTAAGCTTAATACCTGTTTTAAATTGACTACATCATAGTTACCGATCTCTTTGAAGAGCTCAGTATCCAGGAAGTAGTTCTTAAACTTCCGGTCTTTGTCGTTGGCTCTGTTCTCCAGCTCCGATTCACGCTGTTTCCGCTTCTGCTCTTCGTGCTCCTGCTTCTCTTTCTCGCTCATCTGTGACAGCTTAAACTCTTCGAACTGGACACGGAAAGAGTTGTTCTCTTCCTCAAACTTTTTAAGCTTCTCTTTCAGGGTGTGAGTCTCTGTGGCCACTCTCTTGTTGATAGCGTCAACTGCCCCTTTCGGGACCTTAAACCCGTTATAGGTTTCAAATTCCTCTGCAGGGGGTGGATCTGTCTCCGTAGTTCCTGCAGGGGGAGGAGTTTCCGGATCTGCAAAACGCTGCATGTCAAAATGAGAATCAGCGTCCGGCATATACTTACTTAAAAAACTGTACTTTTTATTCATGTTATTTTTCCTGTTTAAAGTCCTCGGACTGATTACCGGTTTTAAGGTCCGGATTACCTGAATTTATATCACTGACAAGAAGGTCGATCTCATCCCCCTCTGCATCGGGGAAGGTGAGCTTAACCATCTCTTTATAAGCCTTGCGCTGTGTGTTTTGTGAGGGGATAGTGAAAGCCATAGCAAGCCTGTTAAGCTGCTTGTCGATGTCCGCTTTTTCGTATGTAAAATGATAATCGATCTTAGCATTGATCTCTTTGTTTTCGTAGAGCCCGCAGTACTCAACAATCTTTCTCTCGCACTCCTGCAGCTGAAGGGATAAGCTCTTGAGAAAAGCTTCTGTTTTCTCAAAATCGATAGACTTAGCGACACCGCTCTCCCAGCTCCCCTTTGATTCTTTTTTCATCCCGAATTTAGAAAGAATCTCTTCGCTCAAGTGATTGATCATGTTTATAAACTTATCCATGTCGATATCGGGACCGGCGAAAAACGGAGCCTGTGATGTAGCCTTAAACGGTACAACCGGCAGATCAGCCATCCCCCCGGATGCCGGGTCAAATGTCGCTGTAATCGCTTCAAGGTCCTGCTGGCTATCGTAGGGGAAAAATATTAACTGGAATGAGGAAGAAGCCAGAACTTCAGAAGCCCAGGAAGCTATATTAAACACAAGCCTTGATTTGATAACTATATCCTCAAAAGGAGAGTCACATATCAGATCAGAGTCATTATCCCGGCAGTTAACAAATATAAACGGGATAGTCTCAAGAGTATTGGGAATCTCTTCTCCCAGAATGTAAGTCTCTTTGTCGCCTTTCTTGACAGTTTCAACATCCTGATAGAATGAGCGTGTCCAGAGCCGTTTTATATCTTTCATTTCCGGATCTGCTGCAGGATCTGTTTTATCCATATAGCTGTTATCAAGAATAATCCATAACAGCTCTCCGTTGTCATCCACTTCAAAGTCACGGATCTGTGAAGGAGCGTAATAAACAGCATAAGGATTCATTCCGCTCTGCATCCTTTCCGCTTCTGTTTCGGGGGTATCTGCAGGAGCATCAATCAGAATCCCCACGGTTGATTTAAGACAGTTTGTGGCAACCATGTTCATAAGACTCTGCAGGGTTTTCCCTTTGTAGATAGTGTCAGTGATGTACGAGTACTTCTCTTCAATATCCCTTTTCGGAGTATTGGAGTAGACAAACCCCACCATCATATCAATCAGCTGCTGTGTATGATTAGTATAATCGGCTCTATCAAGCCTCTTCTGAAAACGGTAATTATCTTCAATCCTGTACTGGAAGAGATTATCCTTTGTTATAAAAGCCTTGCCGCCTGTGTAAGCATTATAAATCATATTCCAGATCGGGAGCTTGTCCTTGATCTTGTCTGACTGTCTGGTTGCCAGTAATTTTGCTTTATCTGTCATATTATATCCTGTGCCTGTATCTGAGTCTTAATTTATTTATCGCATCAGCTGATGAAGATTCATTTTCGTGGTGAGGCTTGACATAGCTTACATCTGACATACTTATCCGGGGAACATTAACGCTGTTTCTCAGGTGAGTAAAGAAAGCGTATCGTATAGCGTCCATACAGTCATCATTAAGCTTAATCGGGACCTCTTTAACCGTACTCCCCTGATCCCAGATGTAAGAGTCAAACTCGCGGATTGTATAATGACAGTTCTGTGATACAATAATCCTGCCGGCGTTTACCATCCCCTTAACAAACATAATCCCCTCAAAGACATCCTTTGTAGCGGACACCGCAGGGAGCCCGGCATTCTGCAGATCCTGAATAATCTCCGGCCTTGCACCGTCACAGTATATAGCTGAAAATCTGTATTGTTTATGCAGCTGGCTTACAGTTGAAATAATGTCAGAAGTGGAGAGGTGACGTTTATACAGCTCATCAATAAGATAATATTTAGGATCACGAATCCCGATAATAGACATCGCTGTAGGGTGATCAAATCCAAAGTCAAGCCCGGCAATAATTTCATCATAAGTTTCAGGGAGAGTTGACGGCTCTACTCTCTGCGACATCGGGAGCTGATATATTACACCTTCAAGAGCTCCCCATACACCTTCAACCATTCTGGAATAATATTCCGGATTGGTGATTCTTAAAGTCTCAAGGTCGGCAAGATATGAAGAGGGGAGAAAAGGATTATCCCGGCTGATAGAGTTGATTACTTTACTCCCCGGAATAGGATTCTCGAAAAAGTCTTTATACACCCAGTTTGTAAATGCTCCGGGATTAGTAGCACCAAAAAGAGAGTGATTAACATTCTTCTGTCTTAGCCTGGTACGGAGCATTTTAAAGATGTCGTGTTTTATATCTGTCATCTCCTCGATCCCGATAAAGCCGAGATTAAGAGATTTAAATTTATTAGCATCGTCAAAAGGCCTGAAGAGAATAGAGCTGCCGTTCTTCAGAACAAAAGTGTTTGTAGATTTATTGTGAGTCTTTATCAGTCCGGAGGGGACAAGATTCTCAAACTCTGACATTGTAGTGTCACGGAGTAAAGGCATAGTCTGCGCTCCCAGTAACCCCTTGATTCCGGGATACTCAAGACAGAGCTTAAGCGCTCTTAAAACAACAGAATAGGTCTTACCGCTCCCCACACCGCCGGAGTTAAGCAGATAACGAGCGTCTGAGTTTACAAACGCAGACTGGTGCGGATCAATCAGTGTGAACTGGACCGTTGCCATTATCACCACCGCCAGAAGAATAATATATACCCGTTTCATGCCTCACCTTTACTCCGTTTCGTCTGTGTTAATCTCGGTCTTAGACTTGTTTATAAATTCGATCTTAATAGCACCATCCTCATCATCACCTTTGATCTTGTGAGTGATAAGTCCCTGCAGCTTACTTAAGTCTGCAAGAATCCTTACTCTGTTGGTCATATCGTTTGAGGTTTCACAGTCCAGCAGGGCCCGTTCCATTCTTGCCACTGCCATTCCGTAGTTAAACTCTTTGTCCTTTGCGCTTTCAGTCCTCAGCTCATCATTTATAACATCGAAGTATTTATACACGGTCTTTGGAGATATGCAGAACCTCAGTTCGCAATACTCAATAATAGCTGCTCTGTTCACACCGGCAATAAGCAGACGCCGGATTGTTTTAATCCGTAATTCCTTCTCTGCCGCAGTTGCCTTTCGTGGAGCAATAAGGTTTTGGTCAGCTTCAAACAAATACCCCTGGACATAGTCCCTGCCGAGAATCTTATCATATTTTACCGCTTCAAATTCTTTCATAGTTTTTTCGCATAAAAAAAGCCCGTACCTCTTTCCGAGATACGGGCTCTTAACAAGTCTGTAAAATTACAGGGTTAAAAGAAATCCGTGTTTTAAAGATTCACATTTTCTTCTTTAACTTTCTTGATTCCCCGAATTCCCCCTTTGTTAAAATATATCACAATACTACCTGAGTACTGCGAACTGATTAAATTTTTCAAGTATTCTATTAGCTTATCCACGAATCACCATTATTGTAATTTGTCAAGTAATGTATTATGTCTCATAAAAAATTATACAATTTTCGCAATCCCAAAATCTACCGCCATCTTCATGACAGCCTTTCTTTGCCTGGCTGATAGCGTGCTTTTCTTTTGAGCAATCAGCTCCATTTCTTTTCTGATCTGTTTATCAGTCCATCTCAAATCAGGTAGTACTGTTTTCTTGTACTCGTTTCTGTAAATGTTTAGGATACCCATATTCTCTCCTCAACCGGTAGATATTCAACCCACATCCCGGTATGTATTATTTCCGGAAAGAGCATCTCCGGATTATTCTTAACGATCTTATCAGGAACAAAAAACCCGATATTATCATGATCTCTGCAAAGGCTTTCACAGGCATCTCTTGCGGATCTATGTGCCCAGACAGGCTCATATAGACGCTCCGTGATCAGCTTGCATCCGCTGATCTTATAGGCATAATTAAACTTAGCGGATACCAGCACTTCCACTTTGTTTTCACATCCATAACAGGAATCAGTAATAATCATCAATCCTCCCTGCACTTAATCTCAGCCTTAACCGGATCTATATCAATAAACTTGCTGCAGTTGTAGCAGTTCCGTGCAAGCCTGTCATTTCCGTTTCTGTGACATATCAGGTGATACTGGCCATCAGTTTCATCCTTGAATAATTTATGTTTAATCGTGCTCATGCTTTACCTTCCAGTTCTGCAATCATCTTGTCACATTTAAGAATTATCATTGCAGGGAAGTTAGCGCAATCAGCTGCTTCTCTTCTGACCTCTTTCAATGTGTCAATTGAAGGGTGGTTATAACAGCCAGGCGAAGTTCTTTCCTCTCTTCATCCAGTCTTTTTAAGCCATACTCAAAAGAAACTTTATCGAATCCGGGCTTATGCAAGTTCTCTTTCAGCTTCTCCAGCATCGCTATATTTGCAGACAGAATCAGCTCATCATAATTCCTCATTCTTGTCTCCTGCCATCAATCCTATAATCATAACTGCAATAAAGCAGATCCCGCCAATTATAACGAGTACAGCTTTAATCATCACATCCCCCTTTTAGCCTTTAGTGATTCATGATAATGAGTCAATCCATCAAGCAGATTCTGCCCGTAAGTTTTGTGTGTTTTGTTGTCAATGTTTGCCAACAGGTTCTGGATATCCTCTTTCTGCTTATCTGAATCACAGCAGATGTAATACCTTGCCGGTTTATTTTTCCCGTATGCACTCATCCCTTTCTCCCTTTGAAACTTAAGATTATAATAAAAACACAGAACGAAAACACGACCCCCATAACAGCACCGATAGAGCAGAAGAACGAAAACACCACACACTCCCAGATAATGTATAGCATCATTTTACCCCCAGAAAGTCCATAATGTAATTCATAAGTTATACTCCGATTCACACTGAGAGCATTTAACTATACTGCCCTTCATCACGAAAAAGAGAGTGCAGTCGCATTTAAAACACTCCTTGACTTTTATTAAATCGGAGCGGTTTTTCTTTATTGTGTATATAGGTCCCGGTTTTAGAGATTTAATCTCAGAATCTGATTCAGTGACCACTGTCACTTTTTCTTTCACAGGAGAAGGTCTATACTCTTCATTCTCTGTCCAGGGTGTAGCTTCATCCTTAAGAGGAATGCAGGTATCACAAAGAAAGCGCTGCGCGTTAAGCCGTCTGATCCACTTCTGAGTAAGGTTCTCTTTCCCGACTGGTTCTTTACATCTCCAGCAGGTCTTAACGCCTTTCTTAGCCTTGACTTTCGGCTCAGGTGTTTTGCGCTTAAGACTGTTTCTTGCCATAACGAGCGCAGGATCTTCTGATTCATCTTTAACATTTGGATATCTTAATTCACCAGGCATCAGATCACCTCATCTATTTTTTTAATGATTTTTAACAATTGAGACTGACCGCAGACACAATCCCCTTCTGCCGGGCAGGTGCAAGGATCAGTGTTATCGTATATATTCTGGATGTATGTTCGAGCATCGATCAAAACCCCTGTAAGCTCTATTACTTTGCACCACAAATCTCCGTTGATATCTATCAACTCTTGTACTGACATTTCACCTGTTAAACTCATCCCAGTAGCTCCTTACGCTTTAATCTGCAAGTCTCTGGGTTAATCGGTGCGAACCGCTCCATCCCTTTTATTGATATGTTGACTATATATAAATCTAAACTGCATTTAGACTTAGCGGCTTCAAAATATTCACACCACATACAGTTTTTAAGTTTCCTGACTACAGTCTTGCCCTTTTCAATTCTGTTCGGGTTATGAATACATTTGACTGGACAACCCTGTTCAACACAACGTTCTTCATCATCAATTTCACAGATCATATGCTCTACACTCCTTCTTCGAGAATTGTGTATAGTTTTCATTTCTCATTGCGTCTCTGTCCGGTATAATTCCAGCCAGTTTTCCGCACTTTCTACAATGCCATCCGTTTATTATATAAACATGATCGCTTTCTTTTTTGCATGTGATATCCTCATGATTTAAAAATAAGCTACCGTTATCAATTTCCTGATTAAGTATATTCTGGAGCTGCTCAAGAGCAATTCTTTGTATTTTTATAAGCTTTGATCTTGATAATTTTCTCAATTGCCATTCATCAAATGCTTCATTTGCTCTATCAAATATCTCTTTCATATTTCTCACATACCCCCTTATCTATTCGCACCGAATGCGTTTTCTATATCGCTTACAGACTTGCTGAGAATACTGTCAATCTCTGCATCCTGTTCACCGTACATCTCTACCGCCTGCGCTCTTCTGCGGTTCATTTCACGTTCAAATGCTGTGAAGTTAATCGGGATACCTGAATCGATAGTCTCTTTCGCTTTGCGGATATAAGTCTCTTTATGTTGGCGGTCTATAACTCCATCAGCTAAAGAATTTACAACACTGTGGATATAGCACAAATCTTCGTAGGTATGAATCAGATCAATTTCTTTGTTGCTCAGCTTGCCACCCTGATCCTGTTTTTCTCTTATTGTTTTTATGTACCGTACAATTTCGTTGTGTCCGGTGTCCCGATAATCTGATTTAGCATTGTTGACATCTTTCGGCTTATAACTGTCGTTGCTTTCGCTGTAGCTATTCTCTTTCCAGAGTTTTGCCACTGTTCTCACCTGAGGAAATCCGGCGCAGTTTTCAATGATTACCTGGTACATTCTTTCAAGCTCATCGCCGGAAAAATTACCCCTTCTGACATACATCTTTAAAGCATCAACAATCTCCAGAGATAACGCTTCTGTTTTTGGATAATATTTTAAAAGTTTATCTGTTAACTCCTGAGCTGTAGTTATCATCTGGAAACCCCCTTTTTAAACTCTATGCATAAAATCAGGAATCGATTCTGCCAGCTTTAAGTACTGTTCAGAATTTACAGCTGACAACTGAAGCAGATTTCTGCAGTGCTGCTTGTCGCCTATCATCAAGGGTGTTTTTCTTCTGGAGCTCTCGCCTATGAGAACTTTACTTTCTCTGTCCGGAGTCTGGCGTGAATACATTACAAACCACTTGATAAACTTCTCCTGGTGAAAATGCTCCTTGTCAATATCCCGCTGGCAGAACGCACCCCAGCCCCCCATGTCTTCAACACATGCCTGAACCCTGATGTCAGAGATTATAACATCATCAAGACTTGACCCGCTGCGGTTCAGTTTGCTCCACCAGTCCAGAGCTTCAGCTCTGTAATCATCATCAGTCTTAACGCTTAAATTTTTAATCCTTGCGATATCAACGGGATTCTGGTTTTCTCTTCTGGGGATAGTGCTTATAAGTTTTGTATAAAGATTCTCCAGATCAGATTCAGGGAGAGAGAGAATATATTTCAACACTACCTCCTCTACAAATTTATTTTCATAGGGACCGTAATAACGTTTTACCGCAGACATAAATTCAGCGTGTTCCATTTCGCATCTCCTTAATTTTTGCATTATAATAATCAACATCACTCTGCATCTCTTCAGCGGTGCCGGCTCTGTTTTTCGGCATTCGTTTTTCAATAACATCAAAATGCTTTCTAAGGCCTGCGGCTGACTGGATAATCTCTTTCCACTTCCAGCGATCGTATTTGAAAATGTAATCGATAACCTGATCAATAAGCGCGTAACTCACTCCGTCAATCCGGTGAAGCCGTTCAATCTCTTCAGACCATTTATTAAGGTCTGGCGGTTTACAGTTCCAGCGCGTGGGTTTTGGTATATAATCGAATAACTTTTGAGTTAAGGCTTTTGCCTCAGCCGGAGTTATTAATATTTCTTTTGTAGTAGTTTCTTTAACTATTTCTTTTGTGGGTGTACTTTCTACACCAGTTAGAGGCTCAACTGGTGTACTTTCTACACCACTCTGGTGTACTTTCTTCACCAGTGTATTTTCTTCACTGGTGTAGTTAAGTGTATAGTCAGAGGTTTTTCCGACCACTTTATCGACCTTAATAAGACCGATTTTGTCCAATTCGTTGACCGCTTTTATGACCTGTTTTTTAGATAATCCGGATAAATTTTGCATCTGAGAGAGTGATATGGAGTCGGTTTCTTTGTGCCACCCGGTAGTTTTTCGGGAGATAATTATAAATATTTTTACTGCCGCACCGCTTAAAAGATGCATGTGATCTTCGATAAATTCGTTGCTGATTTTAGTATGATTATCTTTTTTAAGAGCCATCTACTTCACCGCCGGATAGTACATATCATAATTCTTACTCCACTTTTCGGAGACTTCAAGACCGTTGTCCCCTTCACCCATAAGCTTAAAAAAGCCGAGACGTGCAAGAGTTGAGGTCACCCGGTAAAGAGATAAGCCGCACTTTTCAGCGATGATGTCGGCTCTATCCATGGGGTGCACGTGACGCTTCTCATATGCTTCTTTTGCCACAACATACTCCTCGAAATTAAGCCCCACCTCTCTCCGGTGGTTGTGATTTATAATTGTTTCTTCGAACATAATCATCTCTCCATTTTAACCGGAGGGAGTTCCGTTTATACTCCCTCCGGAAATAATAACTTCTAAGCCGCACCCACATTTTAACAAAATCACTTCATCGTATAACATGGCCTTTTTTATTAAAATATTAAGTACCGTGAGCTCTGCGGACTTTCCCGCATGGATTTATCTCCATTGAGCGCGGTCTAACGTCACGGCCTTATAACTCCCCTCGGGAAAGAGGAGATATAAAACTGTCACGCCTTAACCAGTTCAGCTTTCCCGTTACATCCGGGATCTGCACATGGCTTGTTAACGTAAAAAACCATATACGGCTTGCGGCGGTTGCCATTTTCGGGTTTAACTTCCTTACCGCAAATCGAGCATTTAAAAACTGTCATAACTCCGATGCTCCTGTCCCATCTTTCTCCAGGGCTTTATCGATATTATGCAAAGGCTGATAAAGCCCTGCTATATGCTGCAGAGCTCTGTTGATCTCGACCTGAGACTCTTTACCGCAATTATCACGGAGAGCCTTTAATCTGCCTTCAATCTTCCCCAGATCGTTTATACAGAGAGATACCGCTTCATAGTTTGTCATAGTGTCCTCCATTTGCTCCCTCCCGGAATCGAACCGTTACTGGGGTTTATTAGCCAGCCGACCAATCGCAGAGAGCCCTTAAACAAATTCAAATAAAACCTGCATTCATTATCCAGTCTGCCGGGACTGGCACCGATTTGTCAGAGGCTGGATTCGAACCAGCATTCCAATTAGACAGCCTACCACACCCTCAGTCGGCTTTAGCCTGGAGTCATAGAGAGAGGGTCTTTCGGTCTCTACCGCGTCTACATCGCAAAACCAATAGTAGGGTTTATCCAATAAACAACTCTGAACAAGCTCACAGGTCTTTTCAGAATCCGATGTTTTTGCGCCACTCTGACATATTGCCGTCTTTCCGGCTGTCACCCTTCTTCCAGCTCCTCAGTGTTAGTTCTGTAAGAGTAGAGCAGATATGCTATAAAAGCCATTCGCTGACAAAGGACTCGAACCTTTATCTGAGGACTGGAGGCCACAGATACACCTGTTTCAGCGGTTGCCGGTCTCTTCCCGGCTGTCAGAATGAATTTCACGGTATTGGCTGGCATTCCGCCAATGGTTTCGCACCGTTTCGGCACCGTTCCCCTACATCGGATACTGTTCATCCGGTAAGTCATCAGGTTTAAATACGGCGTCCGCAGAAGCTGATTGCATATGCGACTATACCCAATCAGCAGCCTTTCCGTAACCCTTTCCGCTTAAGCCTGAAAGCGGTGGGATTTTCTTCGCAGGAGAGGGACTCGAACCCTCATCTCAGGCAGAAGTCCTGAGTGTACCTTTACTCCTGCTAAAAAGCCCGGACATTGCATCCGGTAATCTGCCGGTTACCAATTAAGGCAGAGGAGGTATATGAAAAAAGTTTAGATAAATATCTACTTCACGCGAACAGGCTTACTCATCTCAGGGAAAATTCCCTGAATGCCTTCCTGCTCATATGCCACAAGCTCTCCATCTTCGATCTTTGCGTACATGGTGTTTATAACGCTAAGCGGAGGAACGAGTTTCTTCTTAAGCTTCACTTCGTAAGCGATCTTTGCTGCATCCTGTTTATCCGGGATCATCCTTAACACCAGGTGAATCTCACGGGCTTTTGTCTGGTCCGTATTCTCATCAAGAATATTCGCATAAGCTTCAGCCAGAGCAGAATCAAACATCTCCACCGCCGCACCGTCAGAGAGAGTCTTTAAACTGACAAGATGCAATCCGCTGTTTGGACTCATACCGCACTCCCCCTGATAATCCCGCCAGTGACAACTTTGTTCCCCGTGACATTAAGATCACGGTTCTTCCCCAGAACACGCCAGTAATCCGATGGACTGGTGAAATTATACACATACATCTTTTTGAGTTTTAAAAACCCCACTCTGCGGACGCTTGACGGCTTAACGCCCTTGAGTTTTCTTGAAGTGTTGATTTGAATACTGTTCATTTTACTCCTCCAGGTCTTTTTCCGGTTTCAGTTCACGGAATTTTTCCGGTAAAAAATAAAACTGAATCCGCATACTTTGAATCGTGAGTTTATAAGCTTCATTGTCCTTGCTGCCTTCCGGCCAGAAAACTCCGCAGAATTTACTGGCGTAATCAAGGCAGATGTTAGCTTCGTCATAATTACCTTTAACAAGTAAACCCAGTGCCCTCCGGATATACCGGTAAGGCGTGGTCTTGCTGTCCTCCATCATAAAGGACATAGTTATGATCTCCGCCGTAGGCTCACTTGGAACAAACTCCCGTGGATCTATATGTTTCGGAAGCTTAATACTCTCGTTATTGCTCTTGTGATTCATTATGTCGCATACCCCTTCTTTTTTTTGCGAGGTTTGAACTTTCTATTTTTCCGGTTTAACCGGTTTAGGTTCCAGTCTTACATACCGCCCTTTAACAATCTTAAGCTTACCCTCACGGATAAGGCGGGATTCGATGTCATCCATACACTTTCCAAGCTCCAGAAAGTTATTGATCCACGTGGGGATCTGCCACTCATGAAGCTCTTTGATTTCCTGAATGTTAACTTTCGCACGTGCCACAATTCTCACCAGCTGTTTCATCAGGAGTTTCAGACGCGTCAAATAGCACCGGTTCCGGTGCAGCAGAAAGAGGAGCTGAAGACTTAAGATCGGCAGAGATAAGAGCATTTAAACGATCCCCTATTTTCTGCTTGTTCAGCTTGCACTTTAACGAAAATTCATAATATAATTCTGCATTTGCATGAAATGTGACAGTTCGATCGAACTTCATGGTGTTATTATGATTCATTTTAACCTCATATCGTTATCTCTAACAATATTATGTTAAAAATCAAGCAAATTTTTGTTAAAACTAACAAAAAGCTTTATTTTTTTAAATAAAGAGCGATAATTGGCTTATGTATATAGGTGAAAAGCTTAAACAACTAAGAAGATATTACGGGTATAGTCAAAGTGACCTCTCAAAAAGATTGGACGTCCCTCAGACCAGTATATCTAACTACGAGCAACAAAATGAAGCAACTGGCATGCTTGAATATATTTATAAATTATGTACATTTTTAAAAATTCCAGTAGCTGAATTTTTTGTTGATGATGTTAAAGATTTTGGTAATAATCTACCGAGCTATATTACACCTGCTGATGCGGCTACCCTGAAAGTGCTCAATACCGCTATAGATATTAAAACACGAATAGAAATCAAAACTGCATTTGTTCATATTATGAAGGCGTTGATTTCCAGACCTTTATCCGAAATGATACAATTACCTGAAATACAAGAGCTTATAGATAAGGAGGAGGAAAAATTAAAAAATGAACCGCCTTCCCTTGAATTTCAAAAGTTTATTGATGAAGAGAAGAGGGAATTAGAAGCGATGATTTCCAAGAAAAAAGAAGATGTGAAAAAGGATTGAAGGATAAAGGGGAGATATTCGAGGGTGTCTGATTTTTTGTGTAAACAGCCTTTGATCACATCGGCACCCTATCGCCAAAATGAATGGCGAACTGGTTTAAAGCTGCACCCCAATTC
>PGXT01000042.1 GCA_002839285.1 Spirochaetae bacterium HGW-Spirochaetae-5
CATCCCAGCATAAAAATAAAGGTATGAGCGGTTCTTCTGAACAGGATGGAAGCCCTAATTTTATATCAGATGTTTTCATTTTTGATGATGAAAAAACTGTTGAAGAGTCGCAGCCGGTTCCGGAAATTGAAAAGAATGTTAAAACTGATGGAGCGCTTTTCTTCGATGAGGATTCAGCAGATGCTGACATTGAACCTGCAGCGGATATTAAAAATGATTCTGTTGATGCTGATGTTGAGCAGAAAGTTAAAGGCGCACTCTCTGAATTCAGAGATGAGCTGAAGCAGAATATCAGTGATGCTGTAAAATCCGGAATGCCGGATTCCCATATAACAGATGAATTGAATATAACTAAGGAAGAACTGAACGAATTTAACCTGCTGTCAAATATGGGAGCTGCAAATGCTGCGGAATCTCTATCTAAAATATTAAACAAAAGAATAGATTTGTCTATTCCTGAAGTGAAGCTGACCCCTGTTGAGAAGATACCTGATTTTTTCGGAAATCTTAACGAGCCTTATATGGGCGTTATGCTTCCGATAGAAGGGGAGATTAATGGGACACTACTTCTGCTCCTTCAGGAACAGGTGGGATTTGACCTTATTGATATGCTTTACGGAACAGAATCAAATGGAACAAGCGAGTTGAGTGAAGATGGAGTTTCTGCTCTTAAAGAGCTTACTAATATTATCGGAGCTTCCATCTTAAACGTATATGCTGAAAAATCTAATATGGTAGTGAAACCGAACGTTCCGACTTTTGTGCATGATTTTCTCCAGTCAGTAATGGATAGTGTTTTAATTATGCATAATATTGAACACGATTATGCTATCGTTATGGAGACAGCATTCTATTTTGAAAATGATCAGGTCATGGGTAATTTAATGATTCTGCCCGAGACCGATTCATTAAAAGTATTGGTAAAAGGATTTAAAAGTAATGTCAGAGCAGATTAAGGTTCTGGTTGTTGATGATTCCTCTCTTGTGAGGAAAATTGTAACAGATATACTTGAAAAAGATCCTGGAATTAAGGTTGTAGGTACTGCTAATAACGGGAAAACGGCCATTTTCAGGAATCAGGAGCTTGATCCTGATGTTATTACAATGGATATCGAAATGCCGATTCTTGATGGTCTTGCAGCGCTTCGTCAGATAATGGCTACAAAACCGAAACCGGTTATAATGATGAGTGTTTTAACGCAGCATGGTGCTGATGCGACTTTCAAAGCTTTAGAGCTGGGGGCTGTTGATTTTATTCCGAAACCTTCAACGCTGATGTCTATGTCAGTCGAAGAGATTGGTGATCTTCTTGTTAAAAAAGTAAAATCTGTTTATAAGTCCAAGCTTAATATCAATAGAATTGAAGATGAGAAGATTAAATCACCATCTTTTAAGACAGAAATTAAGCCTGTTCTTAAAAGTATATCGGATAAAATAGTGGCAATAGGAACCTCAACCGGAGGGCCTTCAGCTTTAATCAATGTTTTTAAGAAGTTTCCTGAAAAATTTCCGTCACCTGTGCTGGTTGTACAGCATATGCCGGAAGGTTTTACGGCTGCTTTTTCGAAAAGACTTAATGATAGTTCTAATCTTTCAGTCAAGGAAGCTGAAGATGGTGATGATGTTCTTCCAGGGCACGGGTATGTCGCACCGGGTCATTCGCATATGAACATTGTGAAGAAGGGGGATGGTTATAAGATCAGAGTTTTCAAGGCTGATAAAGTATCGGGTCATATGCCTTCCATTGATGTTCTTTTCCGTTCAGTAGCGGAACACGCCGGAAGCAAATGTGTCGGAGTTATAATGACCGGGATGGGTAAAGACGGTTCTGACGGTTTGTTGAAGATAAGGGAGACAGGCGGTTATACTCTCGCTCAAAATGAAGAGACATCTGTTGTTTATGGAATGAATAGAGTAGCAGTGGAGATCGGGGCTGTTAATGAAATAGTTGATTTGTCCGAAATTACTGATAAAATTGTTAAGCATATTTAAAATTAAGTAATTGATTTCCTGACAGGTAAAAATAAAGATAGTGAAAAATGAGCTAAATTTTTTTATATTAGATTGACATATAAATTATTAGTGTCTATACTTAAATAAAATAGAATGGAGTACTGAGATGGCAAGAGTTTTGATTGTAGATGATGCAAAATTTATGAGAACCCTTGTGAAAGACGCTCTCGTCCCCGCAGGCCATGAAATTGTCGGTGAAGCTGAAAACGGGAATGAAGCTGTTGAATTATATAAGAAACTTAAACCAGATCTCGTTACTATGGATATTACCATGAGAGAGAAGGATGGTATAGAAGCTGCCGGTGAGATTTTATCTGCTGATTCCTCTGCCAGAATAATTATGGTTACAGCTCTTGGTCAGGAGAGTCTTCTTACCAAGGCGATTAAACTTGGAGTAAAAGATTTTGTTGTAAAACCTTTTCCCCCTGAGAGACTTCAGAAAGCGGCAGAAAAGGCATTATCATAAAATCATTTTAATAATTGTTTTTCTCTTGCATTAGAGAGCCCTCAAACCCCTTAATTTATTTAGGGGGTATTTTTTCCCTTTAATAAAGTTAAAAAATTAACAACATGACAGAAAATGAAATAATAAATCCGGAAGGATCAGAAAAGGATAATTCCTATATTGTGCATATTGAAAAATATGACGGTCCGCTCGATATTTTATGGGAATTAATCAAAAAATCTAAAATTGATATCACTGAAATATCCATATCTCAGATAACAGAGCAGTATATTGCTTTTCTGAAATTAATGGAGGATATGGATGTTAAAATTGCCTCTGATTTCATTCTTATGGCTTCAGAACTTTTATATTATAAAAGCAGAGCACTTCTTCCGACAGGAGAGGTTGAGGATGAATATTTTACTCAGCCCCTCCCCCCTGAATTAATCCAGAAATTGCTTGAATATAAGAAATATCAGAAAATGTCTGATGAGTTTAAAGAGATGTATGAGCTGCAGAATAATGTTTATATCAGAAACAATATTACAGAGGATCTCGGGGAGGAGGAGCTCTACCTGGAAGTGTCTTTATATGAGCTTCTAAAGGCATTTTCTACTGTTCTTAACTCCACAGTCGTAGCAGAGGTCCGGGAAATTGTATTTGACGAAATTCTTGTCAGTGACAGGATTGAATTCATCACGGAATTGCTGAAAGAGAATGACTCTATTGTTTTTAATCAGCTATTTTCTCAGAAGCCGACAAAGGGTGAAATAATAGCATCTTTTCTTGCAGTACTTGAGATGTCTAAAACCGCAATGATAAAAATACAGCAGCATAGAGTATTCGGAGATATCAGAATAGTCCGGAATTTTTCTCTTGAAAGTCTGGATAGCGTAACAGTGGTAGATGAAAATTCCGTAGATTATAAGTAGCCGTATTATGGCTGAATAATTATAAAATAACAGGTTAATTATGGGCGAATCAGAAAATAACAGCCGGATTAACAGTGAAGAGATATCGGACAATGATGTAGATGAAATTGTTGAAGATGAAATTGATAGAGAGCATGATTTGAAAAGCCTTTTCGAGGCTGTTTTTTTTCTCAGTAATGACCCTGTTCCTATCAGTTTTTTTGTAAAAAACTTCATGATTGATCCTACACAGGCAAAGATAATAATCGATTCACTTGTTGATGAGTATGAAGAGCGTGACGGCGGTATAAGGCTTGCCGAGCTTTCCAATGGATATCAGTTTGTGACCAATGCGCGCTTTGCCGAGCAGTTGAGGCACGCTCTGGGGCTCAGAAGACGAGAGAGCCTGTCTAAGGGGATGCTTGAAACTCTTGCTATTATTGCATATAAACAGCCTCTGGTTCTTGCCGATGTAGATGAACTCCGCGGTGCATCTTCAAGGATGATGGTGGCGAATTTAATGAAGCGTAACCTTGTAAAGCCTGTGGGAAGAAAGGATCTCCCGGGCAGACCTCTTGCTTACGGTACAACGGATGAGTTCCTCCGTTATTTTGGTTTAAATAAGCTGTCCGACCTTCCTAAATTATCAGAGATAAAAGAATTTTCTATCGATAGTGAGTAATATGATTTCAAAAGACACAATTATAGTTGCAGTTGACGGACCGGCTGGTTCCGGTAAAAGCAGTGTGTGCAGAAATGCAGCTCTTGATTTGGGAATTCAATATATTGATTCCGGTGCTATTTATCGGGCAATTACGTGGTATTTTATGGGTAAATATGGCGATGATTTAACAGTTAAAGACCCTGTAGGTGAGCTCTCCAGTGTAAAGATTGAGCAGATTTTTGAATCTGACGGCGGCGTTAGAACTCTGCTTAATGGCGATGACATTTCATCTGCAATAAGAGAAGAGAGAGTTGCCGGAAATATCAGTATTTTTTCAGATAATAAAGATGTAAGGGATTATGTCAGCGCACTGCTCCGGAAGTGGGCCGGTGAGAACTCTATAATAATGGACGGCAGAGATATTGGAACCGTGGTTTTTCCCGACGCCGATCTTAAAATATATCTGGATGCATCTGTTGATGTTAGAACTTACAGAAGAGTTAAAGAATATAATGATTCGGGAAAAAATGTTGACGAAAATTCTATCAGAAATCAGATTATACAGCGTGACCTTAAGGATGAAAATAGAGAGTTTGGTCCTTTGAAAAAAGCTGAGGATTCTGTTTATCTCGATACCTCGGATATGGATTTCAATGATGTGATCGAAAAGCTTAAAGAACTGATTAAGTCAAAAAAATGAATATGATATAATAGTAAGGTGCAGGTATGACCCCAATTACAGATGATAACTTCGATGCTATCGATATGGAATCAGTAGCAGATTCCGCTCTTGAAGAACTTGAAGCGGGTATGATAGTAAAAGGTGAAGTTGTAACAGTGGATTCCGGATTTGCATATGTAAATGTCGGGACAAAATCAGATGGACGGGTTGCCCTTGATGAGTTTGATGCTGCTCCAAAAGTTGGTGAAGTATACAATGTTAAACTCATGAATAAGAAGCTTGTTGACGGGGTCTATCATTTTTCAAGAAAAGCTGCAGAGATGGAGAAGGGCTGGAAAGATTTTATTCAGCTTTATAATGATGGTAAAAGAGAGATAAGCGGCAGAGTGGTGTCAGCCAGTCCTAAGGGTAAAATTGTTAATTGTCTGGGAATAAATATGTTTCTGCCGTATTCACTTACTGCAGATCTTAAAACTATTTCGGAATCAGCAGAGGAGTATAATTTTACCATTAAAACTGTGGATTTTGTAAAAAAATCTATTATAGTGTCGAGAAAAGATTACATTGAAGAACAGAGTAAAAAAAACTGGGCTGATTTTATTCAGAAATATAAAGAAGGGGATATCGTTAAGGGTGAAGTCCTCAAATTCGTTGAATTCGGCGTCTTTGTCCGTGTTGAGGGGATAGATGCTCTTCTTCATAGAAATGATATGTCATGGAAAAAAGTCTTTAAACAGCGCAAAATCCTGCATCAGGGTGAAGTTCGTGATTTTATAATTCTGGCTATAAACAGGGAGAGCAACAAGGTTTCTCTGGGTCTTAAACAGCTTAAAAATGATCCCTGGCTTGATATTTCTAAGAAATATGGGGTTGGAGATAATATCAAGGGTAAAGTTGTTACAATTACTCCTGTTGGCGCATTTATTCAGCTAGATGAAGATGTAGAAGGTTTTCTCAGTAACTCGGAGCTTTCATGGATAAAGAATAATGCCAATGTTAATGATTATTTTGAAAAGGGTGCAGAATCTGAGTTTAGAATACTTGATATTAATAATGAGGATAAAAAAATAAATCTTGGATACAGGCAGCTCACTCCTAATCCCTGGGATTCCATTGATGTCAGATTCCCCGTTGGGACTATCTGTAAAAAGAGGATTAAGAAGATTGTTAAATTCGGGGTCTTTGTGGAGCTGGAGCCTGGTATCGACGGGCTGGTGCATATTTCTGATCTTTCATGGGATGACAATGTAAAGGATCCAGGCAGCCTCTTCAAGAATGGTCAGGAAGTGGAGATTAAAGTTCTGGATATAAATAAAAGAGAGATGAAGATCTCCTGTGGAATGAAGCAGCTTATGAAGTCGCCATGGGTGGCCGTTAAAGAAAAATATCCCCCTAGAACAAGGGTGCGCGGAACTGTTTCGGGAATAACCGCATTCGGAGTATTTGTTAAGCTTGAAGATGATGTAGAGGGGCTTGTTCATATATCAGAAGTTTCAAGAAACAGGATTGAGAAACTTGATGAGTTTTTTAAAATTGGTGATCCTGTGGAAGCTGTAGTTCTTGATGTGGATATTGAGAAAAAAAGATTGTCTCTAAGTATAAAGCATTATGAAATAATGTCTGAAAAAGAGGAGGTAACCAAAATATTAAGGCAGACCAGTCCTAACCGGGTTACTCTTGGAGATATGATTAACATAGAACTTGGAGATAAAAAATAATAATGACTGATAATAAGAAAAAGAGCATCATTGAAATTGAAAGAAGCCCCATTGAAAGGTTGTTGATGAGTGTAAAAGATTTTTCAAGAAGTAACAGGAGAACTGTTCTTATTGTTTCGGTCTCTGTTATTCTTTTAATTGCCATATCGCTCACATCCTATGTATTGCTGACTCGTTCAACAGAGCAGGAGCTGGTAAAGTTTGAAAATATAATAGATAATTATAGATCCGATCCTGCAAATGCCGATCTGAGGAGTAAAACCTTTGAGGAGTTACAGAGTCTTATTGCTTCAACCAGATTCGGATTTGTTCATGAAATGAGTCATTATTTTCTAGGAAATATTTTTTACTCAGAAAAGAAGTATAGCGATGCTTATAATATGTTTGAAGCTTTTATAAAAAAATCCTCTGATGTTGAGGTTTTTATTCCGGTTGCTGTGAATAAAGCTGCTGTCTGTCTGGAAGAGCAGGGGAAAATCGACGAAGCGATTATTTTTTTGAATAAATATGAAGCTGAGAATTCAGATAGTATTGCGATGGATCAGATCTATTATAACTCTGCAAGGCTTTATGTTATGAAGAATAATCAGATAAAAGCGAGAGAATACTTTAATAATGTTATAAACAGGTATCCCGATTCTATTTATGCGGAACGTTCAAAAGAGAGGTTATTCCTGTTATCTTCGGTTAAATAATTTAATTTTTAATTAAATATAACTTGACACAGGTAGCAATAATTTTGTTTAAGTGTATGATACTGAATTCTAAGGTTGATTAGGATAAAATATACCTTAATTTAAAGCTAAGTTAAGGTTTCAAAATTTGAGAATATATGGAGTATTAAAGTGCCAGTTCCAAAGCGAAAAAAATCGAAGTCAAAATCCAGAATGAGAAGAGCTCATGAAGCGATAGGAGTTCCAAATTTAAGACCCTGTCCCAAGTGCCGGTCTTATGTAATGCCACACAGAGTATGTTCAGAGTGCGGATA
This sequence comes from Spirochaetae bacterium HGW-Spirochaetae-5, assembly GCA_002839285.1. GTDB lineage: Bacteria > Spirochaetota > UBA4802 > UBA4802 > UBA5550 > WRGT01. Next base: position 7,422 of record PGXT01000042.1, read on the forward strand.
TTATAAAGATGTGCTTGTAGTTGAAAAAAAGGTTAAATTAAGTGATTGATTTTCTTGAAAATCAGTTTTTTATAAAGAAGGGGTTCCATTGGATATCCCTTTTTTTATTATGTCTTGACATAAAAGTTTTTTTAAGTAATTATCGATAAAAATCAGCAGTTATTCCTGAATATAGTTTTTAGAGTAATAAACTAAAATTATATATCCTCGCCGCCTTGGGCGGCGGGGATAGTAGAGTTTTTTTTACTTTAGAAAAGTTAAGGAATAAATAATATTTAATACCGGATTTATATTTATGAATGAGATCAAAGCCAGAGTAAAACGAATTATTGCAAATCAGCTTGAAGTTGAAGAGGATATGCTTTCTGATGATGCCACTCTCTTTAAGGATCTGGGAGCTGACTCAATAGATACCGTGGAGCTGGTAATAGCTTTTGAAGTTGAATTTGATATTGAAATTCCGGAAGAGGAAGCAGAGAAGCTTTACAGTCTGAAAGATATATATTCATACGTCAATAGCCGAATCGCAGGGAAGTAAAAGTTTAATTATATGAATATTAATAAAAAAAAACAGGAACAGGCTGATGCCGATAGCAGTAAAGTACGGCTTAAACAGTTAAGTTTAATCCAGAGTCTGATTCATGTTAAGTTCAAAGACAAAAATCTTCTCAATAGGGCTTTAATTCACCGGTCTTATGTTAATGAGTCCTCTACCGGAAAAATAAAAGATAATGAAAGGCTTGAATATCTTGGTGACTCTGTATTGGGGTTAATTGTTAACGAATATCTTTTTAAGAGATTTGAAGATTATCCCGAAGGGGATTTAGCTAAAATAAAGTCTGCAGTTGTTTCAGAGCCGACTCTTGCGAAGGTAGCCCGCGATATAAAACTGGGGAATTATTTGTTGATGGGGAAAGGAGAGGAACTCAGCGGCGGAAGAGACCGTTCTTCAATTCTTGCTAATTCGTTTGAAGCTTTGATTGGTGCCGTGTATCTTGATCAGGGATTGAAAGAGTGCAGAAATTTTATACTTTCACTCCTTAAAAAGGATATTGAGCGGATTGACAGGATGACATACCTGCGAGACCCGAAAACAACCCTTCAGGAATATGTTCAGAAAAAATATAAAGAAAGGCCGGTTTACGAAGTTATGGAAGAGAACGGTCCTGATCATAAGAAAGAATTTATTGTGCGTTTAATAATAAACGGCGTTGAAGTTTCCAAAGGTACCGGAACCAGTAAAAGAAAAGCTGAAATGACTGCTGCTGAACATATACTTAAGAAAATTGACAAAGGTATGGCTGAATTTTGAGCAGTCAGGGGGGAGATGTAAGAGTTCGAGTTGCCGGTATTCTTATTTCCCCTGAAGGCATATTGCTTATCGCTCATAAAAAAAATGATGATGTGTACTGGCTTCTGCCGGGAGGCGGCGTCGACTACGGTGAATCTTTAAGTGAAGCCCTGAAGCGGGAGTTTCATGAAGAGCTTAATATTGATATTACCGTAAGCGATCTTGCTTTAATATCGGATTCAATTGATCCTGCCGGCGAAAGACATGTTGTTAATATATGCTTTATCTGCAATTATACCGGCGGTGAATATATGCTTGGTACCGAAGGGCGGCTTCATGATTTCAGTTTTTTCGGGAGAGATGAAATTCAGGATATAAAGCTTTTCCCTCCAATCAATAACGAATTGATTTCGTTGATTGATAACGGGGTAAAAGGGAAATATATAGGCAGACTATGGAAGGATAAATAGGGTTCTGATATGATCTCTTCAGGAATAAATTATTCTCTTAGTGATTTTGATGGTTTTAATGTTCTGGATTTGTCAGGTTCTCTCACAATTCATACTTCTGATGCATTTATTTCAGTTGTTCATAATCTGACCGAACGGGGCAGCTTAATCATCAACATGAAGAATGTTAACTTTATGACTTCATCGGGATTGAATGCGCTTATTGATGTGTCCTATTATGCCCGTGAAAGAGGCCATCGGGTTATTCTCATGAGTCCCGATATAGATATTATAGATATTATAGAGTATGCAGATTATTTCAGTCATATGATTTTCGCAGAGAGTCCCGAGGAGGGGAAGACAAAAATTGAGTATTATACCTGATGCAGCTTTTTTATTTCAGTTTTCGTCGATTATCTGAATTTCCGGTAATCCGGAGTAAATGTTTTTTGTGACTATTGCCTCAATATTAAAATATTTTTTTATAAATTCCCCTGTGATGATCCTTTGAGTACCTGTTTCCGCTATTGCATTATCCGCTAAAACAATGATCCTGTCGCACACAGCTGCCAGGAAGTTCAAATCGGTTGAACTTAAAATGACAGTATTCTGGCCTTTTATTGTGTACTTTTTAATACACTTTGCTAATAAGACTTTCTGATTTATATTTAATCCTGTTTCGGGATTTTTCAAAAGCATGATTTTTGATTGAGCAGCGAAAGTTCTTGCAAGGGAAGCCATCTGCATGGAAGATTTTGATATAAGTTTAAGTCTTAATTCAGAAAAGCTGTTTAAACCGAAATTTTCAGTTTCTCTCGTGGCTAATTCTCTATCTATTTCTGAATATGGACCGAATTTTTTTTTATGATTAATTCTCCCCCCCAGAACCCATTCTTTTACAACTGATTCAGGGTTTATCAGGTTATCTGAAGTTGAAAAATATGAAATGAGAATCTTTAATCTCTTTTTGTCCGTATTTTTTATATCTGTATTATCAATTATAATATCACCATCATAATTTGTATGCTTCTTTCTTAGCAGATCGATGAAGGTGCTTTTACCAGAGCCTGCCGGGCCTGTGATTCCTATTATTTCCCCATCATTGAATTCAGCAGAGATGTTTTTAAGTATTAAATTATCCCCTATTTTATATGTGAGATTATTAATTGTCAGCATTGGTGCTTTCTTTACTTTCAGTGTTGTTCAAATTATTCTGTTTTTCCAGTTCCTGCTGTTTTTGTAATTCCAGATCCTGTTGTTTCTTCAGTTCCTGCTGTTTTTGTAATTCCAGATCCTGTTGTCTTTTCAGTTCCTGCTGTTTTTGCAATTCCAGTTCCTGTTGTCTTTTCAGTTCCTGCTGTTTTTGCAATTCCAGTTCCTGTTGTCTTTTCAATTCCTGTTGTCTTTGCAACTCCTGCTGCTGGCGTTTAAGTTCATCATTTTTTGATCTCTCCATCTCTTCAATGTATGGCTTAAGTGATGGATTCTTCATTGCCTCGGTTCGTATTGAGGGATCATTTATAATGCTTCTGAGTAATGCCATAGATTTTTCTTTGTTCTGAGTCCGGGCATATGCCGATGCGAGCATTAGGCGCGTGTTACTATTGAGCGGTATCTGCTCGAATAGAGATACAGCCTTTTCATACTGCTGAAGGTTGTAACTCGATTTTGCCGAGATAGTAATTACATCTGTATCTTTCTGAATTTTATTTACTGATTCTGAGATTTCCAGTGCGCGGGCATATTTTTTATTTTCAAAATGATTATTCAGCAGCAGCGTAAATGCCCTTAGATATTGTTTTATCCCATTGTCATCAGATTTTGTAATATCATACAGTCTGTCGAAATATGAAACATATTTCGAATCATTTTGGAAGTAGTATATACTTCCGGTCTGGAAGAGGACTACAGGATTTGTTCCGGATATAGATTCCGCTCTGCCTAGAATTTTAAGGGCAGCTTCGAAATTTTTCTTTTTTATATAAATTGCCGAGAGCATAATAAGCGGTTCGCTGTCATTTTTGAAGTAATCAATCGAAGCGGTTATATCTTTTTCGGCTTCGTCAAATCGGCCTGTTTGATAGTAGCATGTTCCTCTTTTAAGAGTGGCGTTGTATTCTGTTTTTTTATCTATAAAACCGAAATTTATTACAGATGTATAATTTTCAGCCGCAGCATTATAGTTTCTATTTTTAAAATTAATCCCGCCGAGGATTAGATGAACCTCTGCGTAGAACGGTATTTTTTCTCCGATATAATTGAGCTGACTTAATGCTTCGTTTTCATTTCCGGCATTGTATGCTTTCATGCCTATCTCGAATCTTGGAGCCAGGAAATTACTGTCAATGCTGAGGCATTCCCTGTAAAGCTGCAGTGCACCTGTATTGTCCCCTTTTTTTGAAAGTTCAACAGCCTGGTTATATTTTGCTATGGCCTGTTCGTTGTCTGTCCATAAAATCTTATTTACTATGGATTCAATTTTCTGCTTTGCAGAACCGTCGCCGGTGCGGAACCATAATTCACGGCAGTATTTTACAAGATTATTGTAGTCACCTTTCTCTTCGAATAGAATTATCATATTCCAGTAGGCGTTTATCAGATACTTTCGTGTGGTGTTTTTTGTGACTGCAATCTGGAAGTATCGGAGAGATTCATCGTAGTTTTTTAATGTCTTTTCAAGTTCTCCGAGAAAGTAATATGAGTCACCTCTGTTGGGGTTATCTTTTACATCAAGCAGGAAGTATTCCCGTGCCTTGTCAAAATTTCTGTATACATAGGCGTTACGTCCCATGCCGTGATAGTTGGCGGCAAAGGAGCCGGAATATGGTGTAATAAGTATTAATAAGGCAATTATCAGTTTTTTCATTAGTTATTCTTCATTTGTTTTTTTATTTTCAGTATTTATTCTTTAACTTTTATAAAGTAAAAAAACTCTAATATTCCCGCCGCCGAAGGCGGCGGGAATATATAATTCTCATTTTTTCACACTAAAAAACATCTTAAAGAATAAGTATATTTTAGTGTATAAGTTTGAATTTATAGCATTTAACAATTTAGTAAACCATATTTCTCTTCTGCCTGGTTCCGGGAGCGATCTATACGTTGGCTGAGCGGAGCCGAAGCCTGAGGTCTTCAATTTTTAAAATGTTATATTAAGAATCAGTCCGGGACAGGTCATATTACTCTTCTGACCATAAATTTACTATATTTATGATAAATGTTAATATTTTGATGCTTTTGTCAAGTATATTGGTTTTAATTTTTAACTTCAGGATATAATGGATTTTATGGAGGGCTGTATTTGTGTTTTATTCTGGAGTTGTCATTTAGAGTTCTTTGATTATTTTAAGCATAAATTCATCTATTGAGTCTGCAGCTTTTTTTGTCCATGCTCCGCCGTTATTCAGGTCTTCGATTGTCTTATCTTTATTTTTATCATATTCTATTCTTTTGTCAGGGTCGTTTATATAGATAGAATAGATGTATCTTTTTCCCGATGCTCCATAGAAAACTCCCGCAAGTCCCGAAGAGTAAAAGATGCTTCCGGTTTTTCCGTATACTCTGAATGCAGCTTCAGGGCTGTCGAGTCTCCCTTTCATAGTGCCGTCCCAGCCCGAAAGTGGAAGGATATCTTCAAGCCGGAAATCGGCGCTGTTTTTTTTATCAATATAAAGAAGAACAGCGCATGTCTGCTCAGGTGTTGTTCTGTTAAGGGTTGTTAGTCCTGAAGCGTTTGCGATTTTGAAATTCTTCCAGTTGAGACCTGTAAAATTACTGCTGTAGAATTGCTCCATCGGATTTGTATTGATGTCATTATTTTTGTATAAAGCTGCTGAAATAGTATAAACAAGTTCGGCTGTCATATTATTGCTGGAGAAGAGCATGTTTTTAAGAATCCCCCCCAGCGGACTGCTTTCATGTGAGGATATGGTCTTTGAGTCAGAGGGAGTTTGTTTGCCCACGGGATCCGGGATTTTTATTCCGTGTATTGTGCAGAGTCTGCGGAATGTTTCTGCTGTGTACAATCCCGGGCGCTTAACAGGCAGCTGTACTCTTTTTTCGTTGAAAGATTTCTGATGAAGTCCCCATATCTCTTTATTGCCGGTTAATCTGAATTTTAGAAACGGGTAGGAGAGATTGTCTGTATAGATATATGAATCGAAAGCAGAGAGTGATGGAATGAGGTCTGCTGATACAATCTTCCATTTGCTGTCTCTTTTAGGTAATGCATAAATGATGCTGCTGTTGAATGTAAGCGGGCTTATCCCTGCATTATAATAGGCATATGAGGGCATATCTTTGTCGAGTTCCTCACGGGCCTGAAAGGAGGATTCATCGAAATAAAAGTTTCCTTTAACTTCCTTAATTTTTTTTAACTTAAGACCGTTTATCAGTGAGAGCAGGCCGTCTAAAGATAGTTCGGGATCGCCGGAACCTTTAATATAGAGATCCCCTTCAAGAGTATTACCTTTTATAGATCCGTCATATGATAAGACTGTGGGGAAAGTGTAATCGGTGCCCAGTGTCTCAGCTGCAAAGAGGGCAGTGAATAATTTTGTCACCGATGCCGGTGTAAACTCTTTCCGGATGTTGTGCCCCATGACAATTTTATCATCGGCAGTATCATATACCATGTATCCGTAGTTTTCCTGATTAAAACCATTAATCCATACCGGTTTGCCCTTGAAGTCTGCAAAATGAATATCGTCATATGATACTTTACAGCCTGTAGTAATTAGAATTAATAGTATCAGTGTAATGAAGGTTTTTTCAATATTTGATTTTATATGTTTTATTGGCGGATTTTTTGTATTCATTGGTTTTTTTAAAAAAGATTGATACCGGAGGAGTTTGTCCTCCGGTATCAATTGGAATATGAGCAGTTATTAAATAATCCCAGATCTCATCAGAAAAAAAAATTTCCCGATGATACTTTACACCAGTAAAGATACCTGTATAAGGTTGTCAATATTTTTTCAGTATAATTTTTATTCTGATCCGGTTAAATTATATCTGAATGAATTGACATATCGCTGCTTTTTAACTCTTTAGAGTTATCTATAAATCAGGGAAATTTTATGCCATCAATAATGCGGTCTTTCGGTGTCGTTGCTCTTTCTACTTTATGCAGCCGTATTTTAGGCCTTATCAGAGATGTTCTCATGGCTGCATACTTTGGTGCCGCAAGGACTGCTGATGTTTTTTATATATCATTTATGATCCCCAATCTGTTCAGGCGTCTTGTTGCTGAAGGTGCTTTGACAATTTCCTTTATACCGGTTTATACTGAAACCCGTATTCACTATGGTGAAGAGGAGTCCATGAGACTTGCGCAGAAGGTCATGACTGTGCAGGCTATCTTTATGATTCTGATTATCGTCACGGGGATTATTCTCTCGCCGCAAATTATGAGTCTTTTTTTCGGCAGGAATGATCCGCCGGAAATTATGATATTATCTGTTAATCTTACACAGATAATGTTTCCATATTTATTTTTTGCCGGATTTGTAGCCTTTGCCATGGGATTTCTTAATTCGCGAAGGCACTTTTTTGCTCCTGCCATTGCTCCTGTTCTTCTTAATGTGGGGATGATCGGCGGTATTGTTATTCTCAGCCGCTTGTTCGATGAACCGGTGTACGGTGTTGCCATTGGTGTTCTTATCGGAGGTTTTCTTCAGCTTCTGATTCAGATTCCATATATGATTAAAGAGGGGTTTGTTTTCAGGATTTCTGCGGATTTTACACATCCCGGAATTAAAAAGATTTTCAGGATGCTTGCACCGGCTCTGTTTGGAATTGCAATATATCAGATAAATACTCTTGTAAGCAGTATGCTTGCTACGATGATTCCCGAGGGGAGTGTATCATATATTTATTACACAAACCGGCTTACCGAGCTTGTTCTTGGCGTGTTTATTGTTTCTATCGGGAGTGTGATACTTCCGGAAATGTCCAGATTGACCGCATTAGATGACAGCGGGAAATTTAAAAAACTCTTTTCCGATTCGGTATCTTCTGCTTTATTTCTTGCAGTGCCAGCTTCTGCAGCTCTTATTGCCGCGGGGATTCCGATCATCTCTGTAATTTTTATGCACGGCAAATTTAATTATAACGATGTTATTCTTACTTACCATTCTCTAGTTACGGCAAGTATGGGGATAATTTTTGTAGCGGCGCTCCGGATCACTACTCCTGCATTCTATGCAATGAAAGATACAAAGACCCCTGTAATATCAGCAGCTGTTTCCCTTGTTGTCAATGTTGTCACAGGTTATATTTTGATGCATACACCTCTTAAACATGCGGGGCTTACTCTTGCTAATACTTTATCCTCCATTGTGCAGGTCGGGATTCTTTTAGCTTTTTTAAATAAGAAGACCGGCGGTTTAGATGTGAAGGGTATATTGAAATCTTTTATGAAGTTTGTTGCTGCCTCTGCTGTTATGTCTGCGGCGGTTGTCTGGATTTCTTCTTTTGCCGACTGGCCGAACGATTCTTTCCCGGTAAAACTGGGTTTTCTGGTTTTAATAATATTCGCAGGGAGCGGATTTTATTTTACTGTCTGCTACATACTCCGTTCTACGGAAATGCTTTATTTTGTAAGAAAAATCCGGGAGAGATTGAGCCGCTGACATTTTAATTATAAATGATAGTATTAGAGTTTTTCAATAATTTTCATAAACTGATCGATGTCGGAAAGATTGTCAAAGTAAAAGTCCGGATTTTCATTCTGCAGAATTTCCGGTGTGCTCCAGCCGGTTCCCACTGCTATTGATACTGCGCCCGAGTATTTTGCACATCGCACGTCATATATTGTATCTCCGATTATTATTGTATCTTTAAAGTCTATGTTTATATCAAAAAGTTCGGTCATTCTTTTCTGCGCTTTTTCAGGGAGCAGGTTCCTTATCGGGGCATCGTCTCCGTATACTCCGAATTTAAAATATTTATTCAGGTCGTGGCTGCTTAGTTTAATCTTTGCACTCTCGGTAAAATTCCCGGTGAGAAGACCCAGCATAATATCATCCCGCTCTGACAATGAAAGGAGAATCTCTTTTATCCCGGGGTATACTGTCACACCGTAAGTTTTAATGTAATTCTGAAGATAGCTGAAATATTTTTCTTTAAGCATATCTGATTTTTCTTCAATATCCTGATCTGAAAATCCCATGATCGAAAGGGACTCTTTTAAAATAAGCGGATCGGTTTTACCCTGGAAATCGATTTTATCCATTCGGCCTATGGTGCCGAATACATCAAGGGTAGCTTTAATCAGTGCAGCTTTTCCGGCACTGTTGCAGTTGAGTATTGTGCCGTCAATGTCAAAGAGTACCGCTTTCATGGA
>PGXT01000226.1 GCA_002839285.1 Spirochaetae bacterium HGW-Spirochaetae-5
GGATCTTACCCAGACTGAAAAATTTGCTGATTTTGATCAGGAAATGTTTGAAATGACTCTGGATCTTACAAAGCAGATCTGCGAAGAGCACGTTCTTGGCTGCTACCAGGAAGTTGACAGTGAAGGCGGAGCGCAGTTTGATAAAGGGAGTGTTAAAATCCCTCATCAGTACCACGGCATTCACAAGATTATGAACGAAGCCGGTCTCTTTACAATGGGTGTTTCCCCTGAGTCTGGCGGACAGGGTATGCCTTATACAATCTGTATGGCATCTTACGAGTACTATTCTTTCCACATGGGATTTATGCTTTATCCTGAAGCGACTGCAGGTGCTGCTCACCTTATCGATGCTTTCGGTACAGACAGACAGAAAAAACTTTACATGGAAAAAATGTATGCTCAGGAGTGGGGCGGTACCATGTGCCTTACTGAAGCTGATGCAGGTTCCGACGTTGGAGCATTAAAGACTAAAGCAGTAAGACAGCCTGACGGAACTTTTAAAATTTCAGGTGCAAAAATATTCATTACTTCAGGTGAAAACGATCTTTTCAAAAATATGGTTCACCCGGTTCTTGCAAGAATCGAAGGGGACCCTGTCGGAACTAAAGGTATCTCTATCTTCATCGTTCCTAAATACAGAGTTAAAGAAGACGGAAGCCTTGGCGAGCTTAATGATGTACACTGTACAGGTATTGAGCACAAGATGGGTCTTAAAGGGAGCGCAACATGTTCAATGAGTTTCGGCGATAACGGAGATTGTATCGGTGAACTTCTCGGCGAAGAGAGACAGGGTATGAAGATCATGTTCCAGATGATGAACGAAGCCCGTCTTGGAATGGGTCTCCAGGGTTCAAGTACAGCTTCTGTATCCTACCTCCATGCACTTGCTTATGCTAAAGAGCGTGTTCAGGGTAAAAACATCAAGGATATGATGAATCCTGATGCGCAGAATGTTCCTATCATTCAGCATCCTGACGTTAGAAGAATGCTTATGTATATGAAATCACACGCGGAAGGTCTTAGAGCTCTTGTTTATCTCTGCTCACTCTGTCTTGATAAAGCTCACGCTTCTTCAGGTGACGAAGTTGATAAGTGGTCTGGAATCATGGATTTCCTTATTCCTGTATGTAAATCATACGGAACAGATATGGGATTCAAAGTGACCGAGCTTGGCATCCAGTGTTTCGGCGGATACGGTTTCTGTAACGATTATCCTATGCACCAGTTCATGAGAGACATGAAGATCGCTTCTCTCTATGAAGGTACTAACGGTATTCAGGCGCTTGACCTTGTTGCAAGAAAACTCGGCGCGAAGAACGGCGCGGTGTTTATGAATTACCTTGCTGAAATGAATAAAACTTTTGATGCATATAAAGGCGACGCAAGACTTGCTGATATGTCAAAAGATGTTAAAGAATATATCGATCTTATGGCAGCAATGGGGATGTATTTTGCATCTTGCGGTAAAGAAGGGAAGTTTATGATTCCGATCACTAACGCTTATCCTTTCCTCAATATGGTTGGATGTATCTCTCTTGCATGGCTTCACCTCTGGATGGCCGGTGTTGCTGAAGAGAAACTTCAGGCTATATACAAAGCTAAGGGAATTGATCCTACAGACAAGAAAGCAATCATCGCTCTTCCTTCTGAAGATAAAGAAGTTGCTTTCTACCAGGGAAAAGTTTTCAGCGCAGAGTATTACATCAAGAATGTTCTACCTACAGCTAAGTCTTATGCTGAAGCGATAAAGAAAGAGGATATGTCTTTAATGAAGATCAACGATGCATCTTTTGCATGCGGTGAGAATCTGTAAGAGAAAGCCGCATTCGTAACCGGTAAATTCCGTATAAAACAGTGCAAGGGGTTGCAAACCCTTGCACTGTAAAAAAAGCTGCCTGTGAGGGCGGCTTTTTTTTGCGGTAAAATTTGTGTTAGGGTTCAGGATGTTTTATTGTTAACAGCTTCGTTAAAATCACGTTTAGCGTGAATTATGGTCTGAATCGATATATTTTTATCCGGATAGATTTCATAAATAATGCGATAGGAATAAACAAAAATTTCTCTGATGTTCTCATTCATTAGTTCCGGAACAACTCTTCCAATTTCCGGGAAAGCGTCGAGGGGTTCTGTTTTTTCGATGATGGTGTCAATAACTTCGCCGGCATAATATTTTGAATCATCGGCTATGTAATTATAAATCTGCCGAAGGTCATCTCTGGCTGTTTCGGACCAGCTTACCACGTTTTTACGTCTCTCTTAAGTTCTTCAACTGTAAGTACTTTGCCGTTTTTTACAGCTTCCTGCCCGCGTTTGATCTTATCAATAACATACAGTCTATACATGATGTCTTCGATGGTGGCGTTATCAGGAAGGGTGCTTATTGCGTTTATCGCGTCCTGTTTAGTCGTTTGCATAACAGTTTTACACTCCTTTTAAAAAATATA
>PGXT01000043.1 GCA_002839285.1 Spirochaetae bacterium HGW-Spirochaetae-5
TGACAACATACTTATTGCAGAACTGCAGAAATCATATGGGAGAGAGATGGAAATTGCACTTCCGGAAGGGGAATACTCTCTCTCCGCCCGGATTGACGACAACCTTTTTGAATCAAAAATCACTATCCCCTCCGGTGACCGCTATATTCTTGCTCAAAGCGATATGACCCCGACCGGAACAGAAAGCACCGTTTACAAAGGAAATACAAAGCCTGAAAATAAAAAAAACAAAAAAGTGATTTTTTCTACAGATAAAATCACGCACGGGGGCTATATTGGTGTTTATAATCAGGCCACAGTGATGAACGGCAGATTCTGCAACCTCACAGGGGGGAAAGCCGCATGGATTATCAATCATAACTTCGCACTGGGAGCCGGGGGCTACGGCCTGACCTATCCTGTAAACCGTGAAAAATTTACAGGTGAAACATACACAGGGATTGAAACTGATACGGCATTCGGTTTCGGCGGAGTTCTTCTTGAATACTATGTATGGCCTGAGGATGTAATAACAATTGCACCCGGAATAATTACAGGAGCAGGTGCCATAAAATATTATGACCCGAACTCCCCGGATGACAAGAATGACGAAGAAAATGGGGGTGATAAATTTTTTGTAATACTCCCGGAAATCAATATATACATCAACGTTACCGAACATGTGCGCATAGGCGCTGGGATTTCATACAGATTTGTTTACGGTATTGACCAGAACAATCTTACAGATAAAGATATAAGGGGTTTTTCATTTTCAGTCTCTGCAGCGGCTGGATTTTTTTAAACTAAAAAAGAATCTGTTTTCATCAATCTCATTCGGATGAGAAGAGTTATCCATTAAAACAATTAATCCCGTATAAATAGTTTGAAAAAAAATAACCCGTAACAGCAACTGGTTACCAGCATACAGTATCATTATAAAACTCAGGAAAATCAGATGAAATATTTATATATAACCTTAGGCTTCATTTCACTCGGTATCGGATGTCTTGGTATTGTAGTCCGGGGACTCCCCACTACTCCATTTGTTCTGCTTGCGGCTTCTCTATTTGCGAAAAGCTCCGAGCGATGGTATAACTGGCTTATTTCAAACAGGCTTTTCGGAAAGTTTATCGAAGATTTCGCTAAAGAGAAAGGGATGAGTCTTAAGATGAAAATTATTTCTGTTTCACTTATGTGGACAATGATAACAATCTCTGCACTGACGTTTGACTCGTTTCACATGAAACTTTTTCTTTTAATAATGGGAATAACCGGTACAATTGTAATGGGTTTTGTATTAAAAACAATTCCGGTTAAGAAAACGCCTGATATACTTGAACATTCACAGGTAACTCCGGACTAAAACTCCCTTCAATAAATACGGCGGAATAATATCCGCCAAAATTTTTAAAGTACAACAATGCTGAATTATAATCGGCTACTTTTTCTTTCTTTTACTTTCAAATATCTTAACATGAACTTCTGCTTCAATATCATTGAAAACCGCGATAATTGAACCCGTTCCGGAATTCAGAGCACTAAAAATTACCCTGGCCCCTTCTGATTTATCAAACTCACCCAAAGAGGATATATCGCTTTTTATCTTCCATTCCGGAGTAATTTCAATCTTCTTCCCGTTACTGTCATAAGCCACGGCTATGAGCTGCATGCTTCCACCGGGATACATCTTGAGTGATGCTGGGCTGATACTGAATTTTACTATTTCACAATCTATGGTTTTTTGTGTGCCGGAACTATTTCCGCTTGCGGAGAGAGAAACTACTGAAAAAATAATCATAAGAAATATTGATATTACTCCGGGAATTGCAGTTATAGATTTTTTGAGCATAAAAATTTTCCTCCGTTTATACCTTTGCATTATTACACAGATATTATCATTTGTATTGTTTTTTTTGTAGAAGCAAGTCTAAATTTTTATAAATTGAACCGCGGCAGTGAGAAATTATTTTTTTTGCCTTATTATTAATTTATGATAATTTTAGGCGACCTTATATAGGTAGTTCTTTAAAAAATAAAGTTACAATAATATCAATATTTTCCCCGGTAAGCAATCTCTGCAGATTGGATATAGCGAAATATTATCAGTCGTATCTGATAGTACTGTGCATACAAAAATAACCTCCTACCGGGTATAATCGATTTCCGGATTAAATCTGAATTTATTCCGGCACGAAATACTATTTCTCTCTTTTCATTGCCTCAACAAGTTCTTTTTCCATATTATTCAGCACCAGATTACGGTATGAGTCAAGAGAGCTGAACCCCATCAGTACCTTATCCTGCATAACCTCCTCATGACTGTTTTTAATCGTCAGAATCACCGCACCATTTGAAACATCTACAAGCCTTACTATTATCTGAAATTTGTAAAAAGTTTTTACCTCCACTTTTTTTGTATGAAAATCTTCAGCCTCACGTTGAGATTCGTCATGCGAAAGAACTTCACCTATGAGAACAGCATCAGCACCAAGAAGCATACCGATATTTCTAGCATTCTCTTCAGTAACACCGGTCATGGCCAGTTCCTTCTCTTTAAGCAAAGTGTTCAATTTCTCCCTTTCAACCACTTTATATTTAAGCTCCACTAGAGCTCCTCTGAAATTCCCTTCAGCTCCTGCAAGTATACTTTTATTCAGATCTGGAATTGAAGTAAAAGGCGCTATGGCCACTGTCCTGATCGATTTCATCGCCTGCCGGTCTACGGCTATATCAGCTGTAGAGCAGCTTAATACAAAAAGTGTTATAAATAATATTGATATTCTCATTTAATTTTCCTCTGGATATTTTAATATTTAAGAATACATTAAAATAATATTAAAGTCAATAAATAATGTGAAAAAACACCGCTAAAATTCGAATCCGAATCAGCTGCAATTGCAATCAGCAACCTATACATAAAAGTTGACAGAAATTCACTCTTTGATGTTCTGTATCAAATATCAGGAGATTACAAAAAAATGGAGACTATGCAGGAACTGAAATATCTTTCGGGATACTCTGAAGATTTAACCGGTAAAGTGCGGAATCTCATTCTGCAGAAAAGGCTGGGGGAATTTATTTTAAACAAGTATCCTGAACCGCATAAAATCAGAACAGATAAAGCTCTCTATGATTTTGCTATTTCGCTTAAAAACGAATACCTTCAGAAATCACAGCCGCTCAGTAAAGTTACCTATGATTCCAGAATAAACCCCATAGACCATGTCCTGGGAATGCATTACTATATTGCAAAAGTTCAGGGATCTAAGATTAAAGCAAAAAATGAGATAAAGATCGCTTCGATATTTAAAAATGTACCGGAGGAATTTTTACGGATGATTGTTATTCATGAGCTGGCGCATCTTAAAGAGAAGGATCACAACAGGGCATTTTACAAATTATGTGAATATATGGAACCGGAGTACTGCCAGATCGAGTTTGACATGCGTCTTTATCTGACATACATAGAAGATGCCGAACCTTTATACAGATAAACATTATCCTTCAGACATAACCTTTCCGCTCCATCCGTTTCTCAACACTCCCCACTGCAATTGAACATCCATATGTTAAAATAAAATACATCAGAGTAATGGTAATCCATATCTCATATGTTTTGTAGGTTGAAGCCATGAGCTCTGTCCCCCGGAATGTCAGGTCCTGCACAGAGATAACTGAAACGATTGCCGAATCTTTGATGACAGAAATTATCTGCCCGGCCATAGGAGGGAGTATTCTTTTAAATGCCTGAGGGAGAACTATATGCCGCATCTTCTGGTATCGCGACAAACCGAGCGCATCAGCTGCCTCCCCCTGCCCCTTTTCAACGGATTCAATTCCGGCACGGACGATTTCAGTCATGTACGCCCCTTCATAAAGAGCAAGTGTAAACACTGCCGAAATAAAAACTGCCAGCATGGAAGAGGGAGCAAACAGAAAAGAAAAGATAGTCCCATACCATGAAACAGAATCGGAACGGTAATTGAATTCAAATGCATCGGCAATCTGACCGCTTATAAAAAAATAAAAAATAAAGATAAAAACAATTGAAGGTATATTCCGCACAACACCTACATAAGCGGATGATGTCAGTTTTAAAATAACATTCTTTGAAATTTTCATCAGCCCCATAAACAGGCCGATGATCGAAGCAAACAGAGTGGACCAGACACTGAGTTTAAACGTAACGGCAAGACCTGCAAGAAGAAGCCCGGGCACATATGATTCAGCTGCCGCATCATATCTTACTATATATGAAGCAACAGCTGACCAGTCCCATTCATAATGAAGTTCCATTTTCATTTTAAATAGAACATATGCCGCTCCTGAAAAAAGAATAATCAGAAGTATCAGATCGAGAAGAGTAAAACGTATACGATCTCTCAAACCCTACTCCACTCTTTTCTCCCAGTCTCTTGTTTTAAACCAGTAATTTTTTCTCTCTTTCAAAAAGCCGTCACCTGTTTTCTTTTTTATCCAGCTGTTAAAATATTCTTTTAAGCTCTCCTCACCCTTCTTCATGGCAAAGCCTACGGGCTCATTCTCGAAGGTATTTTCAACAGGGAGATAAAATCTGCTGTTGTATTTTATCGCCTGATATTCAGGGAGAGGGGATGATGCAACAACGGCATGAACTCTGTCAGTCAGAAGTTCCTGTATGGCCTGAGCTTCATCATCAAATAATTTAAGCTGAGCATTTGGAAAATTCTTTTTCGCAGCCTCCGCGGCAGTAGTACCGAGTCTTGCAGCTATGAGTATTTCACTCTTATTAAAGGATGCAAGATCTTTAAAATCGGGAGCTTTCTTTCTGCTTGCTACAATTGACATACCGGAAAAATCATAGGGATCGCTGAAATCGACCTTTTTCGCCCGCTCCTCTGTAATTCCCATTCCGCCTATAATAACATCGAACTTTCCGGTAAGAAGTGCAGGTATAATCCCGGACCACTTCGTAGGGACAAACTCAATTTTAACACCCATATCTTTTGCAAGTTCAGTGGCAACATCAATTTCAAATCCTATCAGATTCCCCGCTTTGTCATTCATGGCCCAGGGAACAAAAGTTGACATACCTACTCTAAGCACGCCCCGTTTCTTTACCTCATCAAGCTGATTCCCGGAATCTTTTTTTGCGCATCCGGAAAACATTAAAATAATCGAAAGAATAATAAGAACTGATCTTTTCATTTAAACCTCACTTTTAAAACCCTTCCCCTCCGTCTGAGGAAGGGTTTTTATTAAATTTTAACTTTGTACAGGCAACTATAACTTCTAGCCGATTAAACTGAAACTAATGCTCTGACCAGATGATTTTGAATCAATAATTTACCAGCTATAAACTTGAAATCCCCCCGTTTCGCTTCGCTCAACATCCCCCTTTGATAAAGAGGGTTATGAAATTCCAAAAGTCTAAACCCTCTTTATCAAAGAGGGTGGCCGATAGGCCGGGAGATTTTTCGGTATTATATAGAAAACTATTTAATGAAAATCTATTCGGTCTAAAACTAATGTACCGCGAATCTTTTTTCAACATGACCTGATAAAAGCGACAATGGAACCGTCATCATCAGATAAAGTGCTGCAACGGTAAACCAGACCTCAAAAGATAAAAATGTATCCGATACTATGGACTGGCCCACCATGGTTAAATCATAAATTGATATTGTGCTGACAAGAGCCGAATCTTTTATCAAAGAAACTCCCTGCCCGGTAAGCGGAGGGAGAACCCTCCTCATCGCCAGAGGGAGTATAACATATCTGTACGTCTGGACTCTGCCAAGTCCCAGGCTCCATGCCGCCTCCCATTGTCCCTTTCGAATTGATAAAATACCCGCACGGATAATTTCGGAAAGATATGCCCCTTCGAAGAGTGAGAGTGCCGTAACTGCCGAAGCAAAGGCGCTAATGTCAAATATCGGTGCTACCGCAAAGTACATAAAAAAGATCTGTACAATCAGCGGGGTGTTCCTTATGGATTCGACATATCCATAAGATATAAGCCTTGCCACAAATGAATTCGACATTCTTAAAAGAGCCGAGACAAGCCCGAATAAAAAGGCAAAAACAATACTTACAAGCGAAATCTGAACTGTAATATATACACCACGGAGAAGCGGCCCCGGTTTCAATCCGTTCTGTACTGAAACTAAATATGACGGTATGCTGCCCCACTGCCAGTCATAATCAAGGTTACCAACACTGAAGGTTACAGCTCCAACCACCGCACCTGAATATATTATAAACCATATATAATTTTTAAACCATTCTTTCATAATTAAAGGTGTAACTCTATGTCCCCGTAAATGTATTCCCATCAATACAGAAAATGTCAACCTTCCCGATTCTGAAACAGAAAAGTGTGGTTAAATAAACTCTACTTCAGACTCTCTATTACGTCAAGAACAGTATTCATAGGATGCGCTCCTAATAATTCATACTTCTCGTTGATAATAATTTTAGGAACACCGGTTACATTATACTTCTGTGCAAGATGCACAAAGTTATTTGAGTCGATCATATCCCCTTTAATATTACTATTTTCCATTGCAAGTCTGTGAGCAACCTCTACCGCCGCAGGACAGTGAGGACAGCTGAGCCCCACGAAAACCTGAATGTGTACATCTTTATCAATTTTTTTTATTCTCGACGCGATATCTGCCGGGAGGGCCTGCTTCATTCCGGACATTTCAATTATGGAACTTAGAAAAGAGTTAATTTCGTATCCTCCCGGGAGTCCGTAAAACTTTACGCCATGGTCTTTTCCATCCTTATCAAGAAGAACGATTGCCGGGATTCTCTCAACTCCGTATTTCTTAATCATATCACTGTCTGCTATCTGATCATAAACAATAACCGAAAGCTTTTCGCTCAATGAGGCGATCTCCTCGGCAAAAGCTCTGGTCTCTTTACACATGGGACACTCAATAGCCTGTGTAAAATTAATAATCTTAACGTTTTCCTTCATATTCTTAAGAATATCTTTCAACTGGTTCTGAACTTTAACATCAAACAATGCCATAATAAATCTCCTTAAATTTTATCTATTTCAATTTCTCTTTAAAATATATTCACATGCCGAGAGTGCGGCTTTGGCCCCCTCCCCTCCGGCAATAATTATCTGTTTGAAGGGAACAGAGGTAACATCACCCGCGGCAAAAATCCCATCACGATTGGTTGCGCATCCGCTGTCCACTAAAATCTCACTTGCGGAATTCATTTCAACCACTCCGCTTGCAAAACTGCTGTTCGGATCAAGTCCTATCTCAATAAAAATACCATCAGTAACTACAGTGGAAGATTTCCCTGTATCAACATTCTCCACTGTCACTTCCTTTACCAGATCTTCTCCGATAATCTCTGTCACTCTGCTGCTGAAGATCATACTGACATTATTGAAACTGTTCAGTTTATCAATAAGAATTTTATCCGCTGTAAGCTCCTCCATTAGCTGAACAATCACAACTTCAGATGCCACTGATGCGAGATCAATGGCAGCCTCAACTCCGGAATTCCCCCCTCCAACAACGACTACTTTTTTACCCGCGAAAAGAGGCGCATCACATATAGTACAGTAGGCAACCCCTCTGCCGGTAAGACGCTGCTCCCCGGGAATACCGAGCTTCTTCCATGATTTACCCGACGCTATAATGAGCGCCCGGGAACGTAGAACTCTCCCATCGTCAAGTGTTACACTTTTAATATCGCCATCAGTAACAGCAGTTACCCCCTGCCCCTCTTCGTATCCGATACTGAACTGAAAGACCTGTTCTTTAAACTTATCGACAAGCTCCACACCGTTGATATATTTATAGCCGAGATAATTCTCTACAGATGAAGTCTCCGCCACCTGCCCCCCGATATTTTTAATAATAATAGCTGTATCCACACCTTTCCTCATACAGTAGACAGCAGCAGTCATACCGGCGGGACCCCCTCCGATAATCAGTACATCATATACTTTACCCGGATCAACGGGAGTAAAATTCTTTTCAGCCGCAAAAGATATTGTGCTTAAATTAAAATCCATAATAATACAATCCTGTTAATATTTTAATATTTCAGAACAAGGTTAAATATAATATACAAAGTTTCAACGGAATTTCAAGAGGAGGGATAAGATTTTTTAAAAAATCCCCATGGGATGGGAGAAAGGAGAGCACGAAATATTTCGAATCTTATCTCCTCCCATTCATGGGGGAGATGCCCGGAGGGCAGTGGGGGCGGGGTTTAGTTATTATTTCTAATTCTCTACATCTCCACCAGTTCATAATCCGCATCGCCAAAACCTATCTCTCTTGCATAATCGATCTGATATCTGTATGGGATATCATATGCCATCTCTGAAAGATTCTTTCCGGAATGCTTTTCAACAAGATCAAGGGACGCCGCGTCCACAGCGACTGGATCATGTGAAATAAGTACTCCGATATCTTCGCAGATGTTCTCGTATCTTGGCATGCAGTCGCAGTCTTTCGATATTCTGGTGAGGATATTGATATAGACCCCCTTCCCTTCATTCGCTTTATAGACTCCGAACGCGTGTTCTACTATCTTTTTCTGAAGCTCCTCGAAAGTCGCACCCCAGTTATATTTTACAGCATCGAATCTGCACACTGCAAGACACTCTCCGCAGCCGATACATTTATCCGGGTCTATTACTGCTGAATCATCACCCATTGTAATCGCTTCGGCAGGACACCATGTAATACACTGTTTACACTTAGTACATGGTCCGGAAACTATCTGCGGCTTCGCCGTTGAGTGCTGTATCATTTTCCCTTTCCGGCTGGCGCAGCCCATCCCCATATTCTTAATCGCCGCTCCGAATCCGGCAATGAGGTGACCTGTAAAGTGAGAGACACAAACAAGAGCCTGAGACTTCACTATAAGCGATGCAAGCTTAACCGACTTGTATATTTTACCATCAACAGCAACCTCAACCTCTTCATCACCGTAGAGTCCGTCAGCCATAATTATCGACATCCCGGTATTCTCAAATCCGAAACCCTGCCTGTGGGCATGCTCGGTATGAATAACAGCATTGTCCCTGTTCCCTTTATAAAGAGTTGAAGTCTCGGTCATAAAGGGTAAGGCACCGCGCTCTCTCGCGAGCTCACCGAGCCCCTTTAGAATTACAGGTCTGGGGTAACCGGATTGAGCGCTCTCTCCAAAGTGGGTTTTTACCGCCACCATATCTTTTTCAGCGATAAAGTTAAACAGCCCCTCTTTTGCGATAATTTTTTTGAGTTTATCCGCCAGAAGTTCATCTGAAGCATTATTTTCTGTTTTTAAGAAATATACCTTGCTCAATTTTTTAACTCCTCAAGCTTAACGAGAGCTTCAACGTATCTTAAGATAAAGATTATGTGTCCCCTGATATTTCATGCTGTACTTCGGAAGAGCATGAACCGTACCGGAAATAACAATAGGAAGTATTGGAAGTTTCATTTTATGTGCAAGAGCAAACGCACCCGGCTTAAATGGTTTAACCTTACCGTCGTCAGACCGTGTACCTTCAGGGAAGAGAAATACCGAACTCCCCTCTCTCAATCTCTCTTCACTTACGGCGAGCATCTCTTTTATACTCTCCTTATCTCCACGGACAAGCCTTACATATCTGTTCAGATACATATTCCACCCAACAAAGGGGACTCTGAAAATCTCGGCCTTTGAAACCCATTTAAAGTGTTTAAAAAGATTAAAAGCAACAAGAATATCCAGCTGAGACTGATGATTGGAAACAACTACATAGGTCTGGTCATCTCTGAAATTTGACCGGTCGATCATCTTAACACGCCAGGAGGGATTAACACGGGTATAGAGAGCTCCCCAGAAACATGTGTACTGGTGGAGTATTATTTTCCTCTTATCAAAGGGGAGCGTAACCAGCCATATTAATACAGCCGGGAAAAAAAGAATCATACAGGTTACAATTATAAAACCCAGAAATATAGTTGATTTTATGCGGCTTATCATCTTCTTTTACCTCAAAATTTTACATATAATTTTAAATTAAAAAAACTACATTACTTCCCAGAAAAAATCCACCCAGTTATCTTTATCAACAAGAGATGCGTAAATAACCTTGGCCTCCTTAACCTTTGAAACAAGGCAGATAGTATCAAAATCCACATTGGGATACATGGAATGTATCTCCTTGATTGTATTTCCGCTGTCATAGATATCATCACAGAGCAGGAACTTACCCTCTATAAGATCGGGTTTGATTCCTATCTGAAATCTTCTCTGCTCTTTCCCGGCATACGAAGATATTTCGATATATGAAATCGGCAGTTCAAGGTGCACACTCATAAAATATGAGAGAAAAAATCCCCCCCTCAAGGGGCAGAGAATAGCTTTATACTCCTCTTTGTTCGATTTAATTTTTTCAAGCAGCTGATAGCTCAATTCTAGGAATTTTTCGTAAGTTACGCTATAATTATTCATTTATTACATCCAGGGATTTAATTCTGCCGGCTGACAAGTCTTACCAGTATATGATGCAAAAATATTCCAATATGCTTTTTTATCAATAAATATTTTCCCGAATGAATTTATAAATAGAAAATTTGACACAAACGAAACTTTGTGCATATTATAAAACCTCTTGAATAAGGAAAAAACAGTTATACACCGGATTTAAAAATGGAGCAGAAGCAGACTCTCATACTTTTCTAAAAAAAACATGAAACTTTTTATAATTTAATATCTCATAAACCGTAGTGGTTTATTTTCGGGGGCACAGCGCTTCGCGTTGTGCCTGAGTATGGGGGATTACGCACCTCCGAAAAATAATTTGCTGCCTCACAAACAGAGAAATATATTTTGACACTAACTGCTATTAAGGTTTAATTAGTATTGAAAGATTTTATTTTTACTGCGCAGAAAACTTAATTCATATTGCAATAAACAAATACATAGGAGATGTTAAAAAATGAAACAAATACTACCTGTTATACTTTTATCACTGATGATTGCTGCGTGCTCCACAATGCTTAAGGAAGTTGACGAGAAGTACCTGACGGAAAAAACAGAGTCCGATACAAAAACTATCTATGCGCTTGAGCAGAAGATAATAGATAAAAATAAGGAGAAGCAGGCTGTTGAAATAAAAATGAAAGAGCAGGCTAAACTCCCCGCAGGAACAGAGGAGGAGATTAAGCTTCTTAAAAAAGAAAACAGCATATTGAAAGATCAGGTCTATTATTACGAAAAAAATAAAGATGCTGTAAATCTTGAGGCAAAAAAAGCACAGCTTATCGAAAATGAGCTGGCGCTTTCAAAGAAGACCGCTCTCTTTCAGTATCAGCAGAGTGAAAAAAATCTTAACGAAACCGAACTTGATTTAAGAAACGCCGAACTTGCACAGGCCATTGCCGAGCTGTACAAAGAGAAATCAGAAATAGCCAAAGTTTATAGAGATAAGAACGAGCCTGCAAAACCTGAAGAAAATGAAAACTTTTTCAGAAAACTTGTTAATAAAATAAACAAAAAAGATCCCGACGATATTTACGGTTATAAAAAATATGATGAATATCTGGAGAAGAAAAAACAGGAGACCGCCAAGGCTGAATCGAAGTATAAAGAAGCTGTTATAAAATTCCAGGATGCAAAACTGAATCTTGAAAAAACAAAATAGTCTACAAACAACCGGAGAAAAAAATATGCGTAATAAATACAGTAACAAAGTAATATCGCTGTTTTTTATAATAATCTCGATCGCGGCTGCTGACGCTGCAGTATTCTATACCCCGTCGGAATACAATACTGTCTACAATGAAAAGATTGCACTTCAGCTAGAGCTGAAAACATTAAACAGACAGTATCAGAACGAGAAGAATAAATATGAGAATACTATTAATGGACTGAACGCTGAGATTGAAAAACTCAAGCGTGATTTGGAACAGCTGAACTCATCCTGCGCCGATCAGAAAAAAGCTTTCGAAGCAAAAATAGATGAACTTCAGAAGACAATAAATATACTTAAAGATACAGGCTCTGAAAAAGAGAAAAGCCTTATCGAAAGCAACAGACTTCTTCAGGAAAGATGTGAAGATGACATGGAGCAGGCGAAAAAGAGATGGGATGAAGAGAGAGAGAAACTGCAGAAAGAGCTTGCTGATCTTAAAGCTTCATACGATAAAAAAATTCTTGCACTTAAAGATGATATTGCCAATCTCAATGAAGAGCTCTCCGATCTGAAAAAACTTACAGACAAACAGAAGCAGGAACTCTCGAGGATGGAGAACCAGGCATCGGAACTTGAGAAGCAGCTAGACCAGGAGATTCAGAAAGGGGATATCCGGTTAAAGAAATTCCACAACAGACTTGTTATAAATATTGACGACAGGATAAGTTTCGATTCCGGTTACGCCAATCTCAAGAAAGAGGTACTCCCCTCTCTGAAAAAAATACGGGAGATTCTGTCTCAGTTTCCGGAATACAGCATTGTCGTTGAAGGACATACAGACAACATCCCCATGAAGTCACAAAAATTCAGAGACAACTGGGAACTATCAACAGAACGCGCCCTTGCCGTACTGGGATATCTTCTACAGGATAAAAACCTCAACCCTGTAAGATTCTCTGCAGCAGGTTACGGAGAGCACAGACCGCTTGTTTCCAATGCCACCAAAGAGAACAGAGCGCTAAACAGAAGAGTCGATATCGTAGTAATCCCGACGGTGCAGGGACAATAAAAAAAATTTCTCAACTCCCTTCCCCATCTCATCATGGGGAAGGTGCCCAACAGGGCGGATGGGGAGGCGGATGGGGGAAAACTAAATCTCAATCTGAATAAACTGTCTTATCAATACTCCGATCAGAAAAGTAATTGCTGCGACTCCAAGACTGATGAACGCCATTTCAAAAAAACGTGCTTTAAAGTTCAGATCCTTTGCCACGGCGATATAATAATTAAAAAAGAATATAATACATATTGCAACAACAAGTGTCACACCTAGACATATCATAAAGTGATCAAAAATAAGATAGGGCAGTATAAGCAGTATAACAGTGGTTACATAGGCAAAACCGGTATATACTGCCGATTTCAGAGCAGTCTCCCCCTCCCCCTCTGAGCGCTGGGAAAGAAATTCACTCGCTGCCATTGAAAACGAAGCTGCAATTCCCGTTATAAGGCCCGCAAGAGCTATAAGCTTTGTATTCTGCATGGCGAAGGTAAAACCCGCAAGTGCCCCGGTAAGCTCGACAAGCGCGTCATTAAGTCCTAAAACTATGGAACCGACATAATCGAGCCGCTCCTCTTCTATCAGTGCAATAAGCTGTTTCTCATGAGCATCTTCATCATTGGCAATTTTTTTTGCGTCCTTAATATATTCAGTAAGGGCTTCATAATTAATCTGCGCCTCGGCCTCCCCATTTTCCATAAGTTTTATTCCGAATGTAAGTCCGAAAATTTTAGCAATCCAGTAGAATTTAAAAATTTTCCAGCGGCTCGGCCCCACATCTGCTCCGGTATATTTTTTCCATATTTCATAATGGGCCTTTTCGTCATTCCCTATTTTCCGTAGAACATCACTGTTATGTTTATCTTTTACGGTATCGGCAAGTTTTGTATATATGTGATACTCGGTAATCTCGTTCATCTGAGCTTTCAGAAGGACCGGAATTATCGATTCGGGTACATTTACCTCTTTCATCTCTTAACCTCTTATTTTAATATCTGATCAATTTAACATCGGGCTGAAATTAATCAATAATATATTTATGATTTATTTTAGAGCTATCGCAAAAACTTCGTTCCCGGGACTGCAGGAAGCACTGTCTTAAACTCCCCTCTCTTTCTTTCCAAAGAGAGGTCGGATGAGTTTGAGAAGTTTGTGAATTTATATCATTCTTTAATGAATCATCAAACGGTCACGACACTGGTGCTCTGACCGGATAGATTTTCATTAAATAGTTTCTATATAATACCGAAAAATCTCCCGGCCTATCGGCCACCCTCTTTGATAAAGAGGGTTTAAACTTCCGGGATTCCGTAACCCCCTTTATTAAAGGGGGATGTTGAGCGATGCGAAACGGGGGGATTTCAAGTTTATAGCTGATAAATTATTGATTCAAAATCATCCGGTCACGACACTGGGAAGAGAACCCCCGAGATTGAGTCACCTATCTCACATAATCCTCGGGATTCAGAGCCTGCCCCCCTTTCCGGATTTCGAAGTGAAGATGAGGGCCTGTGGATTTGCCGGTACTCCCCACATTCCCGATAAGTTCACCTTTTCTTACTTTGCTGTTTTTAGAAACTACCATTTTGGAAAGATGACCATAATAAGTGGCCATATCGTTAGCATGTTTTATAACAATAAGATTTCCGTAACCGCTCTGCTTATATCCGGCATCAAGAACAGTTCCGCTCTAATTTTCCCGAGGCAGGCATAACCATACTCCAGTCTGTAGTTCCGGAATCATCATCAATTTTTGAAGGGATATCATCCGAAACGAAGGCACCGAAGACCCACCCCTCATCACCGTTATCCTTCTTAATCAAAAGCCATGGCGATTTCATTTTTCGTATAGTTTCCACTCTGTCCGATTGAAATACAATCTGTACTCTCTCCCGGAATTTCAGTTTCCCTACGATCTCGCTGGAAGCTCCATCCTCTGAACGCATGTTAAGAGATTCCGTGTTTACGTAACCATAAATCGTCGGAGGGATAACTCCGGAATAATGAAAATCATCCGTATCCTGAATTCCTTCAATGGCATTTCTTTCCACGGGAATCCCCAGTTCAACATCTCCGTTAGAAATTTCTTCACTGCTTTCACTGAGAAAAGCATTCAGCTCACGCAGAATTGCGTCACGGTTTTTTATATCCAGCTTATGCTGATTGATTACTTTCTTCTTATGTTTATCAGCAAATCGATTTGTCTGCTGGGCATATAAAGCTGTTATTGTAAAAATCAAAAGTACTGCAATATATATTTTCTTCATATTAAAACTCCTGTTTATTCTCAGGCAAACCCAAACCGTAGATATCATCACCGGTTAAAAAATGCTGATCTTTAATTATTTTCGGCATTAGTTTTTTAAAGACAACGAATTATTTTCGAGGGTGCGTATGCTTCGCGCTGCGCTCCAAAAATAAAATTGCTCCCTTTTTCAAAAAAGGGGGAAATAAATTGTCATCTGCAGTTTTTTGCATTTCATATACCGATAATTCCATTTTATATCCGATGCACCGATAGCACGACGGAATTAAAATACGGCTGATTTTTGAATAGATACAATCTTTTATTCTTCATGCTCTATTTTTTGTTTGATTTTATTTAATATGCAATATAAACTCCCCGGATACTTCATGGAATTTTTAAAAATATAACGGTATTTATTCCTTAACTTTTCTCAATTAAAAAAAGCTCTATTCTCTCCGCCGCGGAGGGCGGCTGGGATATATATTTTTTGTTTTTTACTCAAAAAATTATATTTAGGAATAATTACTGAAAATATAATCAAAGTTTTTGTAAAAATATATTTTCGCCACCTTAGATGACGGAGAGAATAGAGCTTTTATCTTAAAAGAGTTTAAGAATTATTACCAGTTCAAAATTCTTAATCCTGAAATCAATATAATCAACCTGAGGAATAAATAATGTTTAAAGTCATAAAAGAATTTCTGTTCTGGAGCAGAGATAAATTTCCGGATAACTATGCCGGTGAATTAAACTTCCAGAGCAATCTTGTAATTGTCCCGGCCGCATTTATATGCAGTTTTGCCTGGCTTGGATATATCACCCCTGACAGCACGCTATATCCGGACAGACCACTTATAGTATATTTAAGATATGGATTATCCATTATATCCCTTCTGATACTGATAATGCAGTTCATCCCGTTTTTCAAAAGCAGAAGCATGTATCTGCTTGCAGCTATAGGTTTTTATCTGGAAATCGCCACCGGTCTAATCACCGGTACAACCGGAGGCGATCCTGTATATGTTGCAGGTTACTTTTTTGTTCTGATTCTTATAATAGTCGCGCCTATATACAGGTCAATTCTCTGGCTCATGACGGGACTTTCAGTGGGATCATTTGTTTTTACAGGTCTTATTTACGGAATGGAATTTACAACACAGAAACAGAAATACACTCTGAACGATTTCATTATGGTGGTAATCTTCAGCAGCGTTTTTGTTTATGTACTGGACAGGATGCGGTACACTGACTGGAAAAAATCAAGTGAGCTTAAAAAGAACAGAGAGGAGATTGAAAGAGAGAAAAACCGTATCAGTGAAATCATGTCCGAAGCAAAAACTCTCATTGAACATGTAACAGAAACAACCGACTACCTGAGCAAATTTACAGGCGAGATAGATTCGTCAATTGAAGAACAGTCCCCTGTATTTGAAAAAACAATGGCTTCATCATCCAACGTAATAGACTCATTTGACCTGATAAACATTCACACATTGGGTCAGATAGACTTTAACCAGAGGGGAAAACTCCTCATAGCCAAGCTGAAAGATGAATTCAGAGATACCCTGACATCGAGCAACTCGGTGCAGAAAGACGCATCTGAAATTGGAATACTGGCAAATAAATGCCAGAATAAACTGGACAATGCTTCAACAACAATTACCGCTCTGAAAGATGAATCTTCAAGAATTGCCGAAATATCAAAGACCATAAATGAGATAGCCGACATGACGGCCCTCCTCTCTCTAAACGCGTCAATAGAATCGGCAAGAGCCGGTGAACATGGAAGAGGTTTTGCCGTTGTCGCAGATGAAATTTCCAAACTCGCCGACGGGAGCATGCGATCAGCCAAGGAGATCAGTGATATAATACGGATGTCCGTTATGCGTATAATTGAAGCATCTGATCAGGTATTTGAAACTGCAGATATACTTAAAGATATAATTGTAATAATGAATGACAACAGCGCATTCCTAAACACTCTCAGGAATATGATTAAAGACCTTGGAAACAACCTTCAGGACCTGATGGAGTATTTTGACCTGTCAGTTAAATATACACAGATGATCGGCGAGCTTACAGAAAAGAACAGTGAAGAGATAAGCACATACCAGTCCATGATAAAAAACATTGAAACATTTTATTCAGGGCTCAACAGAATGAGCAACAAACTGACAGAGGTCACGACCAGTGTAAACAGTGAGATTTTCAGACTTGAAGAGATTCTCAAGGGTACAGGGGATCTGAAAACTGCCGGTGAATGAATTCCAGTTGGCGCCGATTAACCAGATTCTGTTTTTTCGATTGGTAGCGGTTTATTTTTGTGGGCACAGCGCTTCGCGCAATTAATTTGCTACCTTTTCGATTTCAATAAAAAATTTTTATTGAAAAAGGAGCGGCGTAAACAATTGATAACATATAAGTTTAAAAGAGGGATCTTAAATGAAAGTTTTTAAATTCGGCGGTGCATCGGTAAAAGATGCTGATTCGGTAAGAAATGTCGTAAATGTACTCAACCTATATAGTGAAGACAAAATTGCAGTGGTAGTATCCGCCATGGGTAAAATGACCAATGCTCTTGAGCGACTGCTACATGCCTACTATTATGCCACGGGTAAAATTGACGAGGAGTTCTACAATATAAAAGAATACCACATGGGGATAACATCTGCACTTTTCCCTGATGTAAAATCTGAAATATATACCGATCTTGATAATATTTTCACTCTATTTAAAACCCGGCTTACAATTCCCACTTCAGATAACTACGACTACGAATATGACCAGATAGTGTCCCTTGGTGAAATTATATCATCAAGAATACTCAGCGCATATCTGAACTCTACCGGAATAGAAAACTTATGGATCGATGCAAGATCAATTATCAGAACAGATAATACTTATAGGGATGCGCGAATAGACTGGGACAAAACCGTAGAACTGGTAAACGACTCAATGAAATTCCATAAAGAAAGAATATACATAACCCAGGGATTTATCGGTTCTACTGCTGAAAATATTACAACGACACTGGGTAGAGAGGGGTCTGACTTTTCAGCTGCTATACTGGCCTACAGTCTTGAAGCGGAAAAAGTGGCAATATGGAAAGACGTGCCGGGAGTTTTAAATGCCGATCCTAAATATTTTGACGATACGATAAAGCTTGAGCAGCTTTCCTACCACGATGCCATAGAGCTGGCCTACTACGGCGCAAGCGTGATACATCCGAAAACAATCAAGCCTCTTCAGAACAAAAAAATACCGTTGTGGGTAAAATCTTTTCTCCATCCGAGAGAGAGGGGAACAATAATTCAGAACGATAAAGTGGAACTTCAGATTGCATCATTTATTTTCAAAATGAATCAGGTGCTGATTACCATACATGCCAGAGATTTTTCGTTCATAGCAGAACAAAACCTTGGAGACATTTTCCATGAGTTGTCACGGCTCAGGGTGCGGATTAATGTTATGCAGAATACAGCACTCAGTTTTTCAATTTGTGTCGACTGGGACGACAGAAGAATACCGGAGCTTATAAAATCGCTGGAAACAGATTACATGATAAAATACAACAAGGGACTTGAACTTGTAACTATACGTCACTACGATCAGGAGACCATCGACAGGGTGACTGTGAACAAGGAAGTGCTCCTTGAAGAGAAGACAAGAAATACAGTACAGATGGTGATGAGGGATATAGATAAGGTGATGGAGTAGCCTTCGCCCCCTCTGCCCATCTAATCATTACCCACATCATTTTGTGCAGCCCCCTAAATCCCCCGGAGGGGGACTTCAATACATAATTCTCAATTATAACCATTGAAATCATTAATTTTAATCAATATTGCTTTGCCAACGACCGGGGTGCGGGGCATTGCGGGACGATTTACAGTTGGAAGTAATAGATGCGGGTAACGATTAGCTGACGGCAGAGAAAAACAGAAAGCGTCAATCGATAAAAATTGCCTCATCTATTCCGGCAGTGAGAATCTCTTCATCCATAAGTATATCTGAAAGTGTCCCTACTGCGGGGAGTTCATACTTGAAGAAAAATTTCATTGTGTGTATTTTCGATAAATAGAATTTCTTCAGAGCTTCATCACTGCAGTTTATAAGCTGTTTTGCCGCGCAATTCGCCTGCATGAGCCACTGCCACGCAATAGTAAGCACACCAGCCATTTCAAGATATAGTGTCGCATCTGCTAAAAAAACTTCAATATTACCTTTAGACGCCAGGTTAAGCAGATGCCGTGCTGTTATCTCAAAATCGGAAAGAGACTGATCCAGCTTCGCGGCATAATCTTCAAGCTCGTCATATTTTTCAGCTTCATTTATTGTCTTTCTGATCTCATGAAGAAAAAGCTCGAAAGCACGGCCGCTTTTCATTGCAGTTTTTCTTCCAAGAAGATCCTGCCCCTGGATACCCGTTGTTCCCTCGTGAATGGGGTGTATCCTTGAATCACGGAAAAACAGTTCCAGATTGAAATCCTCGCAGTAACCGTAACCTCCAAGAATCTGCAATCCCGCACTTACAGAATGAATACCCTTCTCAGAGGGATAACTCTTTGCTATGGGAGTAAGAAATTCAAGGAGCAGATCAATTTTTTCAATCTCCTCATCTGATGAAACATGTTTAAGATCTATATATTTCCCAAGGAGAAGAGCAAGCGACAGAGAACCCTCTGACACCGCTTTCTGATATAAAAGCATTCTCTTAACATCGGGATGATTGATTATTGCACACTGAGGATCTGCCGGATTTTTACTGTTCAGCGGACGCCCCTGCAGTCTCTCCCCGGAATATTTAAGAGAGTCGTAATAAGCAGCTGATGCAATACCGGCGGCGCCTATCCCGACATTTATTCTCTCTTCATTCATCATCTGAAACATATACGCAAGACCTTTATTCTCCTCACCGACAATCCATCCGCGGCAGTCATCATTTTCACCCATGGAGAGCTGAGTAATGGGCGATCCGCGGTACCCGAGCTTATGTTCTATTCCGGCACAGGTTACATCATTGGAAACAAGTCCGCCGGCACCGTCGCCCCGGAGTTCCGGCACTACAAAAAGAGATATCCCCTTAACACCTGCAGGCGCACCTTCGACCCTTGCCAGCATAAGATTTACAACATTATCCGCTCCGTCATGATTCCCGGCTGAAATAAATATCTTCTGCCCCTTAATTAGATAGAACCCCTCACCGGTCGGGATAGCCTTAGTTTTTATATCGGAAAGAGAACTCCCTGCTCCGGGTTCGGTAAGAGCCATTGTCCCCTGCCACTCCCCTGTAAACATTTTCGGAATGTAATATTTCTTCAGCTCCGGCGAACCGGATGTTATAATAAGATTTGCCGCGCCTGAAGTAAGACCGGGATAAACACCAAGAGAATAATTGGCAGCGGCGAATATATAATTGAAAGCGGCGACTATTGAGTACGGGAGCTGCTGCCCGCCATCCTCAAATGAAAAGTGAGCTGAAATAAAACCGATCTCTCCGCATCTCCGCATGAATGTTCTTACGACAGGATGGACAGAGACTTTACCGTTTTTATATACAGGGGGATTTTTATCCATCTCCCGCAGGCNNNNACTCTGAAATAAATTCTTTTCCACATATACTTGCTGTTCTTATAAAATGATGTGATGTAGAAATCCTGATTAGTAGCTTTTTCTATTACATTAAGTCCTATGCGGTTTGAACCATCTGCAAGTTTCAGATTATCGTCGTGATCAAGAACAAGCTTTATATGACTGTCCGAGAGAATATCCTCCTCTCTTAAAACAGTTTCATCAATTTCATCGTAATGTTCGGGATTGGCGTAATCGATATCAGAAAGTTTATCGATGTATTTGTAGTAATCAAAAAAATCTCCGAACTCTTCAATCGAGGCCGAAAAAAAATCGTTACATGGGTATATTATTACGTTAAAATAACCGGCGGATTTTTTCTGTTCATTCGCATTATTTACAAGCTGTCTCAGCATGGAAAACTGTGTATTAATAATAAGTTCATTCATTATAAAACGGATAAACCTCTTTTTTGTCCAGGGGAACTCTTCGGTAATCCGCTGAATCTCTTTATCAAATACTTTAAAATGCCGCTCCCCCAGTCCAAGGACATAGATATACGGTTCGAAGATAGTTCCGTCGGGATAATATCTGGCACTGTTCCTCAGCTTATTCGGCTGGCTGTTAAGTCTCTTGCGGTGTTTGTACGGCAGAAGATCATTAAGATCATCCGTTTCAACATCTATGCCAATTTCTGAAATATCTTTATTTATCATGTTTTCCCCGCCATGAATTGCATCTGCGTAAAAAATGCTTAATTAGAGCACATTATATAGTACTGCTTAATTTCAATCAACAGTTTATTAGTTTATCACAAAAAAAGATTATGGGCTGCGAATTAGTTTCCGGGGTGCGTATGCTTCGCATACGCTGAAATTGGGGGATTACGGGGACAACACCCCCGTAATCCCCCAATTTCAGACGCAGTGCGTAGATCTGTGCCCCCGAAAAATAAATTGCTGCCTGACAATAAATCAATCGGAAGAAAAACTGCTCACTTTAAGCAGTTTTTTAATCTTTGAGCGTCTCTTAAATCTGACAATAGAGAGCCCGGCCCTGCCGTAAAGATTAAATAGACATAAAGCAGAGGCTGGAAAAACTGCCGTTACAGGTGTAAAATATGTCAGCCTGATAAGCATATCATAAAACTCATCAAAGCCGGATGCTGTAAAAAATATTCTGTCGCCGCCGGAATGGAGCCCCCATCGCCTGGAAATTTTTTCCGCTCTCTTTTCGCCATCGCGCATACGCAGCTCGACGTTAAACGGCGACTCCATCATATACGGCAATGCTGAGGTATTAGCAGCTGATTCCGCCGCAGCTCCGGCAAGCTGCTCTCTGCAATTTTCATTTTTTATAAAACCGGTGTTATCTTTAATAATAGGAAATACGTCAATCCCGGGAATATCCTCCAATGCCTCACTGCAGGCAATATCACACCCTGAAAAAAATACAGGCCTGAGCGAAAACCGGAACATCGACGATGCAAAAAGCTGCAGCTCCGAAACCCTTCTTCCATTTGCAAAAATTCCGCTGTATTTTGATGTAAGTGTATGCGCAAGAAATGCACCCGACCCTGAAGAGGCATGCATACCGATAAACATGACAGCCTCCGCGTCATAAACATCACCAATACCGGGAACTGGACCCTTTTTATATCCGTGAATTATTTGTGCTCTTTTATCTACAAGTTCAGGGAGGAGGTTATAACCTGTCCGGTGAAAATCCTTTACATAAATTTTTTCCGCACCATTATCAAAGAGCCTGCGAACCACCGCATTGACATCAAGTGACATCTCAATGCATGCGTCATACCAGAGTCCGGTATTGAAGGATGATGCCTCATAACTTGAACAACCGGTGCTCCCTTCAATGTCTGCTATAATTAATATTTTTTTATACATTCTATTTCTCATTAATACGGCAAAATATATAAATTACTCCCGGACGTAACACTCCAGCGGAATAATATTACTTCAGAATTGAAATGCCCTACAACGCAAAAAAGCCTGTCAGATGACAGGCTTCTCTATTCGGGGTTGACGAGACTGACTTGATCAATAAACAATTGATCATACTTTCTGTCAATAAAAAACTTATAATAAATAAAAATTTTTAAAAAATTTCTCCGGTTGGCACTAAATTTATATTTTAAAAAATATTCTTAAACATATACACTAGTGCTTTGACCATATGATTTTGAATAAAAACTTTCACACTCACCCCCGGCTACTGCCGCGCCCCTCTCTTTGATGAAAAAAAGAGGGGCTTCGTAAAACAAATTATTCCCCTGAAAAAAACAATAAATCCCCTTTTCAAGCTCCCCTCTCTTTCTTTTAAAAGAGAGGGGCCGGGGGTGAGTTCGTAAAGTTTGCGAGCTATATATCATTATTGATTCAAAATCTATCCGGTCAAAGCTCTGACTCAAAATACCGTTACTTAACCTGCTATATAAATTTTTTAATATAACCTGCAGTTTCAACGGGCCTCTCCATCATCGGAATGTGACCGCACTCTTTTAAAATTACAGAGCTGCTGTTTTTTATCCCCTTTTCAAGTACCTGTACGCTTGAAACATCGAGTACCCGATCCTGGTCACCCCAAATTATCAGCACAGGCATTGTAAGAGATGAGAATCGATCCTCCAGCATCGCTGGCGCGGCGGTAATATCGGAAAAAATTTTATCATTAAACTTACGGCTTGCAATTGCACGTTCCGCCAGCACACCCTTAATGCGGGATGGTACATATGGCTCTTTTACAAAAACAAATTTAAGCAGCCTGTCAAAATCATCGGGGCTGTTTACCAGAAGCGGATTTACACCCTTTTCAAGAGATTTAAAAAGCTCACTCTTTACCGGAGAGTTGACACCGGCGTTATTGACAAGAATGAGTCCTTTAACTTTTTGTGCATATGCCGCCGAGTATACTCCAGCGATATTACCACCCATGGAATTCCCTGCAATATAAAACTTGTCCACTGCGAGTTGATTCAAAAACTTTTCGAGACGCTCCGCCTGGGATACTACATCGTATTTTGAAGATTCAATTTTTGATGATTCTCCGAAACCGGGCAGATCGGGAATGATATAATGGTATCCGGGAAGAGCATCAACAAGCATAATCCAGTTATTCTTATCTCCGCCGAAACCGTGAACAAGCACAATGGTCTCAGTACCTGTTCCCCCTTCGAGATAGACCACCCTGTGATCATCAACAGCAATCTCTTTCTTAACAAGACCGGCACTGCGATGCTGCATTTTAACAGTTAATTCAAATAACTTTTCAGGAAATAGAAAAGAGAATAGAATAACTGCCGCAAGAATAACTACTGCTGAAACAGTAAACCGTTTTAATATTTTCATTATAATCTCCACGAAATAAAATATTTATACATTAAACCTGAAGTTAATAATATCTCCATCCTCAACAATGTAATCTTTCCCCATTACATAAAATCTGCCCGCTTTCTTAAGCTCTTCCTCTGTACCGAGTTCAATCAGATCATTATACTTCATAACTTCGGCACGGATAAAACCCCGCTGTATGTCCGAGTGAATTGCGCCTGCAGCGACAGGTGCTGTTGAACCGCTCCGTATCTGCCACTGACGGACCTCATCCTTCCCTACTGTAAAAAATGACATTAGCCCCAGAGTCTTCATGGCAAGCGCGGAGAGCTGATTTAGAGCCGGTTCTTTGATTCCTGCATCGGCCATAAATTCAGCTTTCTCCTCCTCGCTGTCGAGAAGTGAAATTTCAGCTTCGAGTTTTGCCGAAACCTGCATTATATCCATGGATAGAGGGGCGAGTTTTTCACGGATTCTCTCCATGAGAGAGGTGTCCCCGATTTTATCATCACTTACATTAAGAACTATCAGTATCTCCTTCGCTGTAATAAAAGGATATCCCGAGATGAGTTTCTCCTCCTCCTCGGAAATTTTGAATGTGCGGAGATGGAGGTCATTTTCAAGATGAGCTTTCATTCTACCAAGAAGCTCCTCCTCCTGATCGAGTTTAACGTCTGCTTTTTTCTTACGGCTGTTTTCTATTCTCTCGTAACGTTTTTCAATAAAAATCAGATCATGAAAAATAAGTTCTGAATTTATCATATCGATATCGCGCATGGCATCTACAGAACCGCTTGCGTGATAAACAGATTCATCATCGAAGGCGCGAACAACATGGCACAATCCGTCCATTTTTGAAATATCGGTAAAAATTTTACCCTCACGGATTGAATCACTCTCAATCTTAGGAAGAAGCTGAAGATTTATTCTGGCCGGGGCCTCTTTTTTCGGCTGATACATCTTAACCAGCTGATCAAATTTAGCATCTCTGATGTCCGCAACGCCTGCGCTGTTTTTATCTCCACTCTCCGAAGGTTTTGCTCCGGTCAACAGCTGAAAAAGACTCTTCTTGCCGGTCTGAGGGAGTCCTATTATTCCAAGTTCCATATATGCTCCTGTATGTTTATACCGGACTTAAGTACAATATCACGGATATATCACTTTGTAATTATCCGCTTAGAAACAGTCCGTTATTGAATTATAGTAATCAGTTTTCAAGAGGAATAAAATTTAGTCAATATTTAAAAATTCAGTTTTTATCACGGCAGAATAAGGGCAGACTGAATAACTGTTATCTCATTACGGCACAGCAATACGGGCATACGCATCCCCGAACCGGCTTGTACCCGCATCATTGCATGAAGAGCATATCATCGAAAGAGTCCCCTAAATCCCCCGGAGATAGAGGGACTTTGATGAATTCGCTTTGCCAACAACAGGAGGTGGCGGTTATTCTTGTTTGTATCCACCAACAAGAATATACCGCCACCCGGAAAGTCAGTCATATATTGATGAATAAACACTTGACAGAATTTCCCCGGTTCCGGATTGTTGTAATTACAACGATTGTATTTGCAACAATCCGGAACCGGGGATCAAAGTATGTTCAGTTACAGAATAAACAATTTTCCGCAGTTTATTAAAAAAGTTTTCTATGACCATGATATATCAAAGCTG
The DNA here is from genome assembly GCA_002839285.1 of Spirochaetae bacterium HGW-Spirochaetae-5. Taxonomy (GTDB): domain Bacteria; phylum Spirochaetota; class UBA4802; order UBA4802; family UBA5550; genus WRGT01. Next base: position 25,512 of record PGXT01000043.1, read on the forward strand.
GATCTCGGCATCAACAGAACTCAGACAAACATATTGATGTTTGTAAGTGAAAATAGTGAAAAGTCCATGTCTGAAATAAGCCTTATGACCGGACTGGAGAAGAGCTCCTTTACCCGCTCGGTAGATTATCTTGTGAAAAATGAATTTATTACAAGAAACTCATCGGAGAATGACAGAAGGATTGTGAAACTATCTCTTACAAACAAAGGGATCAAGGCTGCAAAACTTATCAAGAATGACTTTGATGAATTTCTTGAATCATTAATTTCAGATTTTTCAGAAAAAGATAAAAAGGATTTTTTTGAATCATTAGACGGCACTTCAAAATATATAAATCGAATATTAGACGGGAACAAGAAGATGACCGCCGCTAAACAGCATTTTTTAGAATAAAAGATACAATTCACATTTGCAATTCGGAATCGATATTTGTTCATTAACTTTTCAAAGTAAAAAAATTATATATCACCGCCGCCTTCGGCGGCGGTGATATATAATTACAGATACGGAATTGAAATATTTTATAAGGACGGGAGATTATGGAAAAAAAATTATTAAACATCATTAAAGACTGGGCGGTTAAGAACAAAAAAATCTTCTGGAAATATGAAGTATCAAGTTTTTATAAATCATATGTAATAAAAGTAGGGAACCTGCCCGATCCATCGGCAGAAAATGTTTCAGTATCGGCAAACAATCGATTACTGAACAACCAGCAGAAAACAGATTTAAGCAATGCTATCAAAAAAGCATACACAAAAGAGGAAGCATCAAAAAGTTCATCTATTGATGTAAGAATTGATTATGAAGATGGTGCAGTAATTGCAGAAGTCGTTTAAATAGAGAAAAAAATTTTCGGTCTTCCATAAGAAGTATCGGGGGTAGGATTTGAAATCAGACCATAATGCCGATTGCCCCTGCGGCAGCGGGAAAATATATAAAAACTGCTGCGGTAAACGGCCCGATGTCTCAGTTAAAAAATATGTGAATGAAGCTCATGAATGGATGGATAAGAATATCCTGAAAGGGGGTTACCCCAATTTATACGGATACCTCATACTTGTAGAGCATGATATTCCTGCAGATGAGATATGGAATCAGCTCCGGTTCTGGACAGAGGAATATCTGAATTTCGGTGAAAACCGGACTCAGATTTGTCACAGAATTATTGATGAGGCGATTGAATATCAGATAGAACTTGACCGGCAGGAGGGGTACCGCCCCTATTTCTGCAGCAGAGGATGCTCCAACTGCTGTTATCAGCCCGTCGCATGTACCGATGAAGAAGCGCAGCTTATATACAGATACTGCGGGGAAAACAGAATCAATATAGATTTTGAGAAAATTGAAAGACAGCAGAAATATATAAAGTTCGATTCCAATAATAATTTTTACGGCCGGACCACATGGGATGACCAGCCCGAAGATGACCAGCAGTGTATCTTCCTGAATAAAGATGATCAGTCATGCTTAATATGGAGTGTACGCCCTTTCGTATGCCGGGTTCATCTGGCGGAAAAAACAGATGAATTCTGCCGGTCAGTCAACGGTAAACCCAATCCCCTTGCGAGCGGAATCCATTACCCCATAACCAGCTATATCCTCAGCTCAATCTTTACAATACATTCCGGCTCTGTGGGAAAAATGATGGGACGGCTTTTAATGAAACAGAGAGATAACGCCGGATAAACTTTACACTATTTTCACAATTACTCCGGTTTTATTTGTTGACACTAATCCGCATAATCCCCAGAGATAATAGACTTAAAATATTTATTATATGGTGATTATATGCTTCCAAAAACACTTCCATTTACAAAACAACAGATCGATGAGATTACTGCGAAGTATCCTACCCCTTTTCATATCTACGATGAAAAAGGGATCAGAGAGAACGCTAAGAAACTTATAAAGGCTTTTTCATGGGCACCGGGATTTAAAGAGTATTTTGCAGTTAAGGCAAACCCAAATCCATACCTTGTTAAACTCCTCGGCGAAGAGGGGTTCGGTGCTGACTGCAGCTCTCTTCCGGAACTGGTAATTGCCGAAAAGGCAGGGATCACAGGTGAGAATATTATGCTCACCTCGAATAACACTCCTGCAGATGAATTCATCTACGCGAGAAAACTCGGTGCAACACTTAACCTCGATGACATAACTCATATCGATTATGTAGAAAAGCATGCAGGTCTGCCGGAAATCATCTCATTCAGATACAATCCCGGTCCGCTTAAAGGGGGGAATGCAATTATTGGAATTCCAGAAGAGGCGAAATATGGGCTAACACGTGACCAGCTCTTTGAAGCATACAAAACCGTCAAAGAGAGAGGGGTAAAACGTTTCGGCCTTCATACAATGATTGCATCAAATGAACTCCATGCCGACTACTTTGTAGATACGGCAGAGATTCTGTTCGAACTTATAGCCGATCTGAGCGACAAACTGAAAATTGATTTTGAATTTGTAAATCTCGGCGGAGGATTCGGAATTCCATACAGACCGGGGGACAAGCCTCTCGATCTTGAATACATTTCATCACGGATACATGAAGTCTACGAGGAGATCATAATCGGACGCGGTCTTAAACCGCTGAAGATATGCATGGAGAGCGGAAGACTTATTACAGGGCCATTCGGATTCCTTGTTACGAAGGCAATACACAAGAAAGAGATATACAAATCGTACATCGGCGTTGATGCATGTATGGCGGATTTGATGAGACCGGCGCTTTACGGCGCATACCATCATATAACAATTCTCGGGAAAGAGGATGATAAACCGGTGAAGAAGTACGACATTACCGGCTCACTCTGTGAAAACAACGATAAGTTTGCAATAGACCGAATGCTCCCTGAAATTAAAACCGGTGATACTCTTGTTATCCATGACACGGGTGCTCATGGTTACGCCATGGGATTTAACTATAACGGGAAATTAAGATCAGCGGAACTTCTTCTTAAAGAGGACGGATCTGTAAAACAGATAAGAAGAGCTGAAACGATGGATGATTACTTTGCAACTATAGATTTCAGCGGACTTTAAAAGAAATCCTTGAGGGGATTTATTTCCCCTCAAGTCTCTTCTGCACAATCTCTTTAATTATGGCTCCATCAGCTTTGCCTTTAAGCTCTTTTGATGCCATCCCCATAATTTTTCCAAAATCCTTCTGAGATACTTCGCCTGCACTGCTCAAAATTTTATCAACAGCTTTTTCAATCTCTTCAGGGCTCATCTGTGCAGGTAAAAACTCTTCTATAATTTTGAGTTCTACTGCTTCTTTATCTGAAAGATCTTTTCTACCGGCAGCGTCGTACTCACGTATGGATTCTTTTCTCCTCTTTGCTCCTCGCATAACAGATTCCTGCATCTGCTCTTCGGTGAGATCCTTACCGGTTTTCCCCTTTTCATACATCATGTCAGACTTAAGCATCTTAAGAGTTTCGGACCGGTCCCTGTCCCCTGACTTTAAAGCTTCTTTCATTCCAGCTTCGATTCTTTCTAATAGATTCATTTTATTGCTCCATATTTTTTACAAAAAGATTGCACGCGGTTTTTTATTATCTGCTGTTCACCCACACGAAATGCGTTAACTATAATTTACATATTCCCGTATAGCCCCCTAAATCCCCCAGAGGGGGCTGTCGAGATGCAGGTAATGACTTCACAAACGATGAAGGAATCCCATCTGTATAATTGCAATTTACTTTAGAAGGAGTGCCGAGGCAAGAATATTTTCTGCATATTTTAAAACAGGTTTAAGATAGGGGCTAATCCCCTCCTTCCCCCACTTATTCTGCTCCACCTGAACAATTCCCCAGAAAGCGCCCCAGACAAAATCTGTTGTGTGATAAATATCAGCTTCCCGGAAAAAGCCCTGCTCAATTGAAAGTGAAGCAATGGAATTACCCTCTGTAAAACACTTATTCCCCCAGAATCTGATTACAGCATACGATTCAGCATTCATATCATACTGGACCCCAAACTGAAGAAAAATATTAAACAGCTTAAAAAGGTCGGAGTTCTCTTCAAAAGTCATGTAATATACGTCAAACACATCACTTATAATTTTCCGACCATCGTTATATCTTTTTTCTTCAAGCAGCATACGTACAGCTTCAAGTTTTAAAGCAAGCGACTGAATAAGCGGCTCAACAAGCTGCACGAATAGTTCATCTTTTGTTTTAAAATACTGATATACAGTAGGTTTGGTAAGACCGGCCTCCGCTGCAATATCATCCATGGTAGCACCGTTATAGCCTTTTTCCAGCATGACCTTCTGCGCTGCAGCCAGGATATCCTCAGTACGTCGGAGTTTCTCTCTCTTAATTCTCTTTTCAACCGGCGGTTTGCGAAGCATATAATCTCTCTTTTATAATTGTATATTTATAAGATACTGTTTTTCTGTCGGGAGTCAATTATAAAATATATGGTTTACCCCGCCCGCGGGATATACTACGGTCATATCCCGCACATAAATGAGTGGAGAACGATATTGAATATCTCGTATTGCACATTCCCGCCCCCTCTGGCCTTTGGCCATCAGTCGGCGCTTTTTGGACATCGTGTCCGCTGCCGACACAGAAACATCCTGTTTCTAGTCCCCCATGAATGGGAGGAGAAGAAATTCAGAATGTTTAGCATTTCCCTTTCTCCCATTCATGGGCGACGAACAGGATGTTCTAGTGTCGAGTGCCGGCAGGACGCCGGAAACGCACTCGACGAAAGGTGCCCGATAGGGCGGATAGGGGCGGTAAACATGAAGGCGCGATAATGTGACCGCGCCTTCATATTTCTACAGAATCTTATTCGTCCGTCTCCAGATCTTCTGCTCTTCAGCCGCCTTCACAAGTTCATCCTGAAAATCGGGATGAGCGATAGAGATCAGTTTTTCCGCTCTCATCCATAGCGGATTGAGTTTAAGATTTACACAGCCGTATTCTGTAGCTATAAACTGCACCGACTGTCTGGGGATTGTCACTGCTGTTCCCGGCTTGAAGTAAGGTACTACTCTTGACAAAACTGTTCCGTCTGCTAAAGTATATGTTGAGGGAATACAGATAAAGCTTTTGCCCCCCTTAGACCAGAAAGAGCCGGATACAAAATCGAGCATACCGCCGTTACCTGAGATCTGCTGAAATCCGTTACTCTCGGCATTAACCTGCCCTACAAGATCTACTTCTATTGCGGAGTTGATAGACATAAAATCATCAATAGACTTTATTGTGTCGAAATGATTAACATATCCCACGTTATAAGAAGCGAGCGACGGATTGTTATGCATCCAGTCATAAAGCTTTCTGCTTCCCAGGGCAAATGTGTAGGCGGTTTTCCAGCGGTCGATGTTTTTCTTTGAATTATTCATTCTTCCGGAAAGATACATCTCCATGAAGGCGTCAACGAGCATCTCGGTGTGTCCGCCAAGATTTTTAAGATCGCTCTGCGCAATCATATGCCCGAGAGTGTTGGGCATTCCGCCGATACCAAGCTGTATACAGCACCCGTCTTTCAGATATTTAAAAACATGCTCCGCAATTTTTTTCTCCACATCGGTTGCTTCAATATTCGGAAGTTCAAAAAGAGGCTCATTGTTGCTTTCGACAATATAATCTATCTGAGATATATGTATAGATTCCCTTGCGCCCCCAAGGGCTACGGGTATATTTTTATTTACTTCTACAATTACCTTCGGCGCTTTACACCAGCTGTACATACAGGCGTTATTCATTCCGAAATTAAAAAATCCGTTCTCATCCATTGGAGCAACACGCATTATGTGTACATCCTGAAGTCTTATCCCTGTTTTGTCCGGATCATAGTCATGCAGATCACCCTGAAGATGTTCACACTCCCAGTCTGTCTCTCCAAAATTAAGAGGGCAATAATGGACCTGATCGGCATAAACCATCTTCATCATCCGGGTTAAAAGAGAATAGTGAAAATCACCATATATAAAAACCTCACCCTTCGGATCTTTAGCAAGAACTTCCGGAAGAGGGGGAATAGTTACAGCCCCGTAAACCTGCACATCTTTGAGTTCCTCTTTTCTTCCGGCAAGCGCCGCATCACATGTAATCGGTTTACCGTTAAAAAATGCATATGTTACCCAATCCCCGGACTTCACGCATTTCACAGCTTCTTCGGCAGTGCAGAGCTTATCCCTGTACTGTTTTGCCACATCTTTTTTTGATTCAAAACCTAATTTGTAATTCATTCTGCTCTCCCCCTGTATATTTAATAAAAACTAAAAATATGCCCGGACAATTCTGAGATTTATTAAATTTTGAAAAGACCGGCTGAAACTTTACCGCATGCGGCTCAGATTAACGCCTGTTTCCACTGGATATTCTTTTTTAATATGAGATTTTATAAATAATATGAGACATAGACTAAAAATTAAATATTGTTTATACAGAGCATATAGCAAAAGTCAACAATTATTTAACTAATGGTTAAGTAATTATACTTTTAGTTAAATAAAAGATCCGAATAATCATTTTATTACAGGGAGTGCCATCAGGCATAAAAAAACGCTTCCGGCAGGAAGCGTTTTGTAAAAAAAAATAAAAATATAACAACAATTGTCTACTTATTGATTCCGACAATTTTCCAGAACTCTTTCCTCAAAGAAGCAGTCACCGGACCGCATTCACCATTTCCGATTACCCTCCCGTCAATCTTTGTAACAGGCATTATCTCCGCACCGGTGCCTGTAATAAAGACTTCATCAGAGATATAAAGATCGTACTGCGTGAGCCTGTTTTCACGGCATTCAATTTTAAGATTCCCCGCAGCATCAATTACAGCACCGCGTGTAATACCTTCGAGGCTGGAACCGTGACTATGCGGAGTATACACTATACCTTTTTTTACAACGAAAATATTATCAGCTGTACACTCTGCCACATAACCGTCCGATGCAAGCATTACTGCCTCCATACATCCCGCTTGAACAGCTTCAATTTTCGCCAGAATATTATTCAGATAGTTCAGAGATTTTATCCGGGTATCAAACTGGTCAGGCGATATACGCCGGACAGAAGAAGTTATAATAGCTATCCCGTTTTTATAAAATTCCTCGGGGTAAAGACTTATATCGCCTACTATAATAATTACAGATGACTTTTTACACAGATAAGGATTGATCCCCAGATCACCAACTCCTCTTGTCACAACAAGACGGATATATGCATTCTCTCTTTCATTAACCTTTACAGTATCTTCAACTGCTTTCATTACATCGGCACGTGTCATACCTATGTCGAGAAGTATCGCCTGAGCGCTTGAGAACAGTCTGTCAATATGCTCCGCAAGCCGGAATACAGTTCCGTTGTATACGCGTATCCCCTCAAAAATACCATCGCCGTAAAGCAGACCATGATCAAAGACTGAAATTTTAGCATCCTCTTTCGCGTAAAACTCTCCATCAATATAGATTTTCATCTCCCCTCCTCCCTGTCTGAAAAGATATCGCGCAGCATTTCATAGTTATCACCGAATCTCTTCTTCAATTCCGATTCATAACGGTTTACTATTTTCATTATATAAATATCATGTTTAATATAATCCTCAGCAAGAGTGACAAATCCGCTGTTTTTACTGAAACCGCCATCTGCTGTTCCATTTCTATATATCGTCCCCATTAGAGCTTCACCGGAATCGCACACGACAACAAGTCCGCGCCCGCCCTTTTCAGAATAGATAGTATCGGCAATTGGATGAAGAAAGAGCTGCCCCGACTTACCGGATATCTCCCCGAAGTGAATAATAGCCACTTTAACGCCTCTATTTTCAGCTTCACTTATAATACCTGCAAGATGTTCGAACTCATCATTCCACAGAGAGACTAGTATCTCATTTTCTGCCAGGGATATCATTCTTGATGCTTTATCAATAAGAAGAGCATACTCGCTGATATTAAAAATTACGGAACTCCGGCTATCCCCTTTCAGTGAATGAACCTCTTCTATAAACTTCTCCAGGAATGATTCGGTCTTTAGTCTGTGCCGGGCAGTAAATTCAGCAGGATCGAGCGGGATATATTTTTTAACAGAACCTGTCTCGGCAGACTGAACTATCCCCTTCTCCTCAAGTTTTATCATTACTTCATAAATTTTTGAACTCGGTATCCGGGAATTTTTAGCTATTTCGTAAGCACCAAGGGGTTCATCGGTACGTAGAAGCTCTGTATACGCCCTGGCCTCATACTCGCCAAGACCAAGATTGCCTAATTCATTTATTATATTAACTACCATGGTAGTTAATATAATTTTATAGATGATAATTGTCAACATTAATAGAGAATAATTATTTCTATTAATTAACTTTTTAAAAAAAATACCGGGATAGCCGCGTCGCGGGAATTTTCAGGGTTATATAGGCATTTACTCACTAAAAAATATAACCGGAGGCTCTGACCCCGTTTTTAATCAACGGGATCAGAGCCTCCGACTGTACTAAGGAAAACACCATAGAAGTACTATCTGATTAACTTAAAAACTGCTTTAATCTGCTGAATTCAGTTTATCAGCAATTTCATCTGAGAGTTTTTTCAAAGTATGAGCGCGGTATGCATCCAGTGAGAGATACCCGGGAAGATATTCATCCTTTTCAGCATCACTATAGCGGTTTTTAAGAGAGAGTATTATTGAGCCGTTTGATGTATCTACAAGTTTTACCTCAATCTGAAATTTATATGTAGTCTGAGTTTTGATCTCATCATCGCGGTCACTAAACAGTGAACCACCAAAAAAAATAGACCTGCGAGGGAGAATAATTCGCTCAACCTCTTCATTCACGATTATATTTCCAATCAGAACTGCATCTGCACCGGATGTTTTGTACTGTTTAATGATTTCTTCTATTAATTTACCGGATCCGGATGAATCCTTATCTGCAAGGTTTAATTCCGGTTTATCTTCAGGAATAAATTTATAATTCAGTTTAACCAGTGCTGAACTTAAAATCTTCTCAGCCTCTTTATAAATTTCTTTTTTCAGATCAGCTGATCTGGAGGTAGCTCGAAATGGAACAATAGCTATAACTTTCACAGACCTCATTGCATCTTTATCTGCGACTATATCTGCTGTTGTGCAGCTTAGTATAATAAACGGGATCAATATTAAATATTTCATAATATCCTTTTATACCTTTTAATTGATAACCGCACTTATATTAAATATCAACTAATGTTAACCGGAGTTTCCTGCAGGAGAAATCCCCGGTTATTTTCAGATCACCAGCCGCCGTACCAGCTCTGATACCACTTAATCATCTGTTCAATCTCATCAGCCTGTGCCGAAATAATCTCTTTCCCCAGTTTTCTCATTTCAGTCTTTTTGCTGTCAACAATCATCCCGGACATCATGACCGCACCCTTATGATGTTTGACCATCATCTCAATAAACTTCTTATCAAAATCGGGAGCTTTTTTAAGATCATCCATTGTGCCCCCCATCATATCATGGCTCATCATCATATCCATCAAGGCGGGATCGTTCATACCCATCCCCTTTTTCTGCATATCCATCTTCATTGGCTTTACGGCAACATCTGTACCAAACCATTCTTTATACCACTTCTTCATAGTTTCGATCTCTGCAGCCTGAGATTTTATTATATCCCGGGACAATTTTTTAATCTCTGCTTTTTTGGATTTTTCAAGGGCTAGTTTAGCCATAACTATTGCGTCTTCGTGGTGCGGAATCATCTTTTCGATGAAATGACGATCCATCTGCATCATCTCCATCTTCATCCCGCCCTTCATAGATTTATGATCTGTTACTGCGGCTTTTGTATCGATCTGAGCTCCGCCTAAACCATGGGAATCATGTGACTGAGGGAAAGAGGGTGAAGCAATAACCCCCGTGATAAAAATTATATATATAAAAATTTTCAGACTTTTCATAATATTACCTCTTTTTACTAAAATAAAAAACACTCTTTAATATAGCTGAAATAACTTCACCCGGCGACTGAAAAATCAACAATTATTAAGTATTTTAGATTTTTTTTAAATTCTCAGTTATCCAGCTCCCTCTCCGCAGTAATAGCTGCAATAGTCCCGTCAGAAACTGAAGTTGTTATCTGCCGGTACGGTTTTTGTATAACATCACCCGCAGCATAAACTCCCGGTATATTTGTCCGCATATATGCATCTGTAATAATGTACCCCTGATCATCGATTTTTAAAGATTCGTTAAACAAACCGGTATTCGGTTTCATCCCTGCAAATATAAAAACACCGTCAGCCTTAATCTCACGCAGTGAACTGTTTTTAAGATTTTCAATTTCTATAATCATTGATCCGTCAGGCTGTTTTTTAAACGACCGGGGTTCGTGTTCAAATATAAAATCAATTTTTTTGTTAGAGAATGCCTTCTCCTGCGCTTCTTTATTCGCCTGGAGTTTATCGAACTGATGAACTATTGTCAATCTCCCAGCAAATTTTGTAATAAACAGAGACTCCTCCACTGCCGAGTTACCCCCGCCGATTACCACAACATGTTTGTCGCCGTAATACTTTGCGTCGCAAGTTGCGCAGTAGGATATGCCTCTCCCTTTGTACTCCCTCTCTCCGGGGATCCCCAGTTCTCTGTACGATGAGCCTGTTGCTATAATTATTTTTTTTGCAGTTATAGTTTCGAATCCGTCAACAATAAGCTTCTTATTCACAAGATCGACGTCTGAGACATCAACGGCGGATCTGAATATTACACCGGCTTCTTTAGCCTGTTCGTTCATAAAATGAGTAAGCATAAATCCTTCAACAGGCTTAATGAATCCGGGATAGTTCGACACCATATGAGTCGTCGTAACCTGTCCCCCGGGCAGAGCAATATCAACCAGAATTGTTTTAAGTTTAGCCTGAGCTGAATATATACCGGCTGTTATACCCGCAGGTCCTCCGCCGATTATCAGAACATCACACTCTTCTGTTACGGGGACAATTTTTTTCCGGAGTTCAGAGGCTCTCTCTGCTGTCATCATCGATTCTATTCCGGCCACAACCTCTGTCCGTTTAATTCCGCCGCTCAAACGCTCTGCGACCTCTTTCCCATTATTAAAAAAGATCAGAGTCGGAGATGATGTTACTCCGAGCTTTTCTGCAAGAGGCCTGTTCTCCTGACGGAATATTTTCAGAAATTTTACGTCATCACCGTATATTTCGCTTAGAGACTCAAACTTTGCTGCTAAAGCTTCGCATGGCGGACATTCGGTAGAGTAAAAATCAAGTGCAATTGGTTCCCCTTTTTTAATCTCCTCTTCAAATTCCGCGGCATTTATGTATCTAATTCTTTCGTTCATATTTGTTCTCCTTTGTTAAAATATAAAGACAATCCCATCTCCAGCAGCGGCTTAACCGGTCTGCAGTCAGTTGAGAGTATGTTTCCTGTCCTGTTCTTTGCAACAGCACCGCATCCACCTCCGCAAAGCAGCCGCGATGAACACTCGCCGCATTCAGGAATAGATGTTACATCGCGCTCCTGCCATAGACTTACAATATCATCCTTTGCCGTTACCCCGGGGAAAAATGTACCAAGCTCCTCGCCGGCCTTACCTACTGTAGCTGTGCAGGAGTAAATTTTTCCTGTATAATCAAAGGCCCACTCACTTTTACAGGCAGGACATGAATCGAAAAGCGGACGGGGGAGTTCACCATTTTCAGATAAAAATTTCGACACTGAAAACAACGGTTTATGAAACTCAAGTATGTGCGGATGTTTTATAACCAGTTCATACAGCTTTTCATAAAGCTCTGCACGTTCAAATAATCTTTTATTCCCGGCCATGCAGTGGTGAAGCTCATAGTTCCGCCCTATCTGAGTTTTAAATAGAGGGTTTCCGGTCCAGCCTCTTTCAATTGCAAATGAAGCAAAATCGGGCAGATTGTCGACGTTATCCTTATCAGTAACCATTCTCAGGTTTATCGAAAAACCCCGTTTAAGAGATTCATCTATACCTTCAACAATACGGTCGAAGGTCTCACCCTTATTCTTCATGTAACGCCGTGAATCGTGAACAGACTTTGTACCGTCAAGTGTAACCTGTATCTCTCGAATATTTCCCTTCGATAAGATATCCAGATAATCAATAAGATTATATCCATTCGTGACAATTGCCAGATCTATATTTTTCGCAGATGCTTTTTCTATAATCATGGCAAGCTCACTGCGGTGTTTCTCTCCCGGGAGAAGGGGCTCTCCGCCGAATACCGTAACATATTTTTTTCTGGTGCGGAATTCATTATCTACATACTTAAAGAATGCATCAACAGTCTCTTCTGTAAGAAGAGCCTTCTCGGGTGCATACTCATCCTGGTAACAGTACAAACAGGCGAAGTTGCATTCATAGCGCGGAACAAAAAATATCTGTATCTCTGAATTGTCTCTCTCTTCAATAAAATCGAGATAGGCGAGTTTATACTTCCGGTTCTCTTCAGTTTCATCAACAAGGTATCCCTTAGTGATATACTCTTCAGTATCACTATACTCACCCTTCTCTATCTCCCTAGCTTTTTCAGGAGTAAGAATATCAGCATTACCGGAGAGCGCGTTTAGTATAAACCAGTTCTCTGATTCAGCAAGTTTACCCAATATATTATGTTTTGAAAATATCATATTATTCCTGCAATTATTTTAAATTAAAGAGAGCAGGCGCCGGGTTATTTACCCGGCACCCGCACTCTTTCAATCGTGGCAGCCAGCTACGATTGTTGAGATCTTTGCACAGCACTGTGCTACTCTGGAATCTGCTGATTCCTTTTTTCTGATTAAACTGTTCATACATCAGACTCCTTATATATTTAACGGCATTTTACGATTAAAATATTCTTACCCTCAGGCTTCGGCTCCGCTCAGCCAGCGTTAACATCCGTTCACTGCTTAGGGGTGAATTTAAAATATTGTATTTACCACTCACCGGAATAATAAATAAAATATATATGGCTTACTATCTCTTATAACCTGTAATTGTCCAGCTTGCCACATCAATTTTACCCTTTGGATAAGGGGCCGACTCTTCAATAATTCTTATATCTGCAAATCCCGTTCTCTCCAGAGTCTCCAGATACTCCTCACGGGTAACTGACCCCGCCCAGCATTCGGCAACAGCCTGCGGATCTGTTCTATATTCATCGGGCACCGTGGTGAGAGAGTAGATATCGCTTATAACAAATCTCCCTCCATCTTTAAGCATACGGTAAATCTCGGACCAGACTTTATCCTTGTCCGCAGCGTGGTTTATTGTACAGTTTGAAATAACAAGATCCGCGATTGAATCTTCAAGTTTTATATCTTCAAGCTCTGACCTTATAAATTCGGCGTTTTTTATATCAAATTTTTTGAGCAGCCCCTCCGCTTTTTCAAGCATGGCTTCCAAGATCGATGCAGACTTCACCCGGTTTAACACCGGCATGACTGATTGCTCCGCCGCATGAGAGACAACATGTACTTTGCGAAAGACTGGTGTAGCGCTCATTAATTGATTTGATATGCAACTGCTGATATTCAGTCATGTCATTTCTCCATTGCATTTTTTAAATAGATCAATCCGTTCTCAACAGCTTCAAGTTCATCTTTCTTAAGCTGCGACTTGATTTTCTGTTCACACTGATCTTTCAGCTTCATTATGGCCGTGTGTTTTTTTGAACCGGTTTTAGTCAGAGATAATTTTGTAAATCTCCTGTCTCCCGAATCTTCATTGCGGATCAGAAGATCTTTCTCAATCATGTCGTCCACAATTCTGCTGATTCTTGAAGGTGACAGCCTGTTGCGGGAAGCAAGCTCATTGCTGCTTATAGACTCCCCCGGTTTTATCGACAAAAGTATAAACGATTCGGGTCTGGAAATATTTTCACCCTTAAGGGTTTCCTCGTTCAGACTATAGCAGATATCGCTCAGATGAAGAATAGTTTCCATAATATTGATTTCCATAAATATTTTCCTTTAGCAATAGTTGTTATTAGCAAATATATTTTACACCGGATAAAAGTCAACTTTTTTATTAAAAATATAATCCCGATGATAAAAACAATAAAAAGGAGAGCCGTATATGAAGGGAGTTTAAAAAAATCAATAGCCATGGCTATAAAAGGTGCAAGAATAAAAAGGACTGTCATAATTTTTGAAATCTTTTTTGCATCAGGGGATGCCATTTCCTCATCATCACTGGCGGGAAGATCCGCTTTATCGGGGTTTTTCCATCCGGCCGGAAGATCTTCATCAGGGATTTTCTCTGAGTTACCGGAAGACCCTTTATAATTTGAAGGCTCAAGCGAATCGCTATACTTTTTCAGAATAGATGATATTTTACTGAAACTATTAATTGTACCGCATGAGCCGCAGATAACGTTTTCAGACTTTTCCGGCATTATAATCTCATATCCGCATTTTTTACATTCTGATTTTATAAATTCCATAATTCAATCTCCATTCTATAGAATTAATAATATATAAAATATCCCTGATTTCAAGTATAAAGTTTTTTCTTATAATAAAATCCTACTGCAAGGATTTCTTCAGGGTTGGGATGCAGGAGGCTGCTGCTTCCGATAACCGGAATGGGGAGCGGTTTAAAAA
>PGXT01000227.1:0-1680 GCA_002839285.1 Spirochaetae bacterium HGW-Spirochaetae-5
AATCTTGAAGCTATTCTCCGGGATGTCCACAATCTTCTAAGCACGGTGACCGATACTGTAAGTGTAGTAAAGGATATATCACTGGACAGCAAACAGAACATCCGCGGACTGCTTACCGATCTTGGGACAAGCATTACAAGTGTTAACAACATTCTTGCAGATTCGCAGAGAGATATTCCGGCGATACTTCAGTCTTTCAGAGAGACTGCAAAAATTGTAAACGAAATATCAGTGGAATTTAAAAAGCGGCCCATGGGATTTATCCTGTCCGGAGAAAAGGATGAAGATAAAAAGAATGCAGACGAGAAGAAAAAGACTACAGAAGCTGAAAAAAAATAATTATATAATATTTCATTCTTTATCTGCTATATATGGTATTTATTCCTTAACTATTCTAAAGTAAAAAAAGTTCAATTATCCCCGCCGCCGAAGATGGCGGGGATGTAATATTTATAAAAGAACTAATCTATATTGACTGTCTCCTTCACCTTATAAGGGGGCTCCCCCTTTGATTCATGATAGATTCGGATCATTATCTCTGCAAGAATCCCCATCTGAATAAAAAGGACTCCGATTATGATCAGCAGGATTGTAAGCATAAAAAGCGGATTTCTATTCATGCTGTAATTATATAAAATTTTCATAATTATCACTGTACTTCCGGAAATTAAAGCAAAAAAGAGTGAGAGGAGTCCGGAACCGCCGAATATATATATCGGCTTGGTGGAATAAGATCCCATAAACTTTACTGTAATAAGATCGAGTATAACCTTAAATGTTCTCTTTATACCATATTTTGACTGGCCGTACTGCCGGGCATGGTGTCCAACGGGTATCTCTGTTATTTTTGCGCCAATCCATGAAGCGTGAACGGGAATAAATCTGTGCATCTCTCCATATAAATTAACCTGTCTTAAAATTTCGCCCCTGTAAGCTTTAAGGGAGCAGCCAAGGTCATGAAGAGGAACACCGGTAACTCTTGATATAAGCCAGTTTGCAATTTTAGAAGGGAGTTTTCTCGACAGCCACTTGTCCTGTCTTTTATTTCTCCAGCCGCTTACAACATCGTATCCTTCATCAATCTTCTCTAAAAGCTTCCCGATATCCTCAGGTTCATTCTGAAGATCTGAATCCATAAATACAATGACTTCACCTTTAGAGTGATCTATACCCGCCGCCATAGCTGCTGTCTGTCCGAAATTTCTTCTAAAAAGAACAAGCTTTACATTTTTATCTTTCTTTGCAATTAATTTCAGTAAATCCCCCGATTTATCGGTACTTCCATCATTTACAAATATTATTTCGTAAGTTCTGTTTAATTTTTTTACCGCATCAAGAACCGCTTTATACTGCAGATCGATGCTCTCCTCTTCATTATATACAGGTAAAACAACAGAGAGTTGAGGAGCTTTTTTACCGGATATTTTCTTTACAACTTTTTTCTTTTCAGATGCCATTACAGAACCCCTGTGGTTATTTTGTTAATTATTCATAAGCATAAATCCCATAGTAAAAAAAATTATCACCCCCTCAACCTTAGACTGCGGGAGTATAAAGCCTTTTTTACTTTAGAATAGTTAAAGAATAAGTATTCCTATTAAGTTATATAATTAAAATATACTCAAAATTGCAAATGAATAAAAAATTATTATCTATATTTATTCCTGATAATGATTTTTT
>PGXT01000227.1:1755-8186 GCA_002839285.1 Spirochaetae bacterium HGW-Spirochaetae-5
CTGCTTAAATCATGAGGAACAGAATGAAATATAACTCAATTGCTTCAAAATTTGAAAAATTATCCGGAATCGAAACCGACTTTATAAATATAATTACCGGATATAAAACTGATCATAATAAAAAAATTATAGCTTCACCATTTCTATTTATCCCTCCGGAGGTCAGTGCCGCATTTAATATTATTACTATTAAAATCCCGGACTTTATACTGAATAAAACAGGAATTACAGATAATCTGAAATCATTATATGATGCCGTTGTTGTGTCAGATAGAACATCTTTCTGTAACCGGAATATTTCTCCCGATTCATCTTATATTTTCAAAACACCGGAAGGATTCGGCGAGGATGCTTCGGTATCGCTTCACAATGAAATCATGCTAATGCTGAAAGAACTTTTTGATATAGATATAAAATCGATAAACATCGAGACACTCAAGAAAGAAACAGCAGTCTATGAAAAACTCCGCCGCCTTGTCAGAAGCATATCAGCACTGAGGAGTGAAAACAGATTTTTATTAACCAACACTCAGCTGACGCTGATTTTTGAAACTGCTCTGATACTCCCTCCTGAGACTGCTATCAGCTTTATAAGTCCGGTACTGGAAGAGATGAAAAAAGTGATGGAGAACGAGATCGTAAAGATAAATGAAAAAGATGAATCATTTAAAATCAAAGGTATGCTCTACGGCGGGAGAAGTATACCATCTGACATTGCCCATAGCATTGAAGAGAGCGGAATACTGCTTATAGAAGATGACTCATGCACAGGGAGACGGCTCTTTGATATTTCTCTTAATTCCGAATCAGAGTATATTTTCTATGAACTGCTTGACGCATACAGTTATCGCGCACTGACACCATGTCTCCGTTCTGTGAATGAAAGATATGAACTGCTGTACAAGCTGCTTAAAAACTTCAACATTGAAGCTGTAATTTTTTATAAAGATGACAACTGCGGCGACTCAAGAGAGGAAATCGATTATCTGAGAATAAAGATGATGAGAGATGGAATTGATCCGCTGGTGATAGATAAGAATAATTACAAAGAAATCATAGAAGGATATGTGAGCAGATTATAGATGCAAAGCCCCCGCACCCCCGGAGGGGGCAGGTGTAGGGGGCAAAAATCTTTGCCCCCTACACCCCGAGTACGTTATTTCCCGATCATATCGTAATAATCAGTTCCGATATTAAATGCTTCCCGGAGAAACAGATCATTCTTTAAATCTATCCCCTCTTTCTCTCTGCCGTTCTTTATCTTCTCTTCAAGCGCTTTCTCTTCTTCACGTGATTTACTCGATTCCTCTTTAAGACTGATAGTTTTATTTTTCAGTTTGGTTCTATAATCAGATATCTTCTTGCGAAGTTCTGAATACTCCCCTTTATTTGTTCTTGAATTGGAGGATTTACTTAAACTTTTTATAACATTATCATTTACATGTTTATATTTCTTAAATTCTGCGCTTTCAATTTTTTCCCATTTGAGCGGATATTTCGTTTCATTTTCACTCATCTCCCATATTGCAGAGAGATCCGGAACATTCAGATCGGGAGAAATACCTGAAAGCTGATTTGAAGTGCCCCCCGGCTGATAAAATATATGTGTTGTAATCTTAATTGCTCCAAGATTATTCTGAAGAACATTATAAGACTGTACTGTCCCTTTCCCGAAGGTATTTCCTGATCCGACAATAAGTCCTCTTTTATAATCCTTGATAGCTCCGGCAAGAATTTCAGAGGCGCTTGCACTAAATGTATCAATTAAAACCACAAGAGGTCCGCGGTAGTATATCTCTGGATCATTATCATAATAAATTCTCGGCGGAGTATTTTTTCTTACAAGCTGAAGTACCGGTCCCTGCTCAATAAACAGTCCCGCGATATCAACAGCCTCTGTGAGAAGCCCGCCGGGATTTCCACGAAGGTCAAGAACAACAACATTAACTTTTTCATCAGTGAGCTTGGCAAGCAGATCCTTCACATCCCCTGAAGAGCTCTTCCCTGTGTCGGGATCCTCATAGAAAGATGGAAGTTTTATATATCCGATTTTATAAGTTTTATCCCCTTTTTTCATCACCTCGATATGTGATTCCGCATCACTATCCTGAAGAGCAATCTCCTCTCTTATTATCGGGATGATCATTCTTGAAGGTTTGTCAGCTTTTTCAACGTCTCTTAATACAGTCAGTTTTACCTCGGTCCCCTTTTCCCCGCGGATAAGTTTAACCACATCACGAAGTTCCATGTCTATAACGTCAACCGGTTCCCCTGAATTCTGAGCAACGGCAACTATTTTGTCATTAATGACAGATTCAACCATAACAAAACCATCTTCAGACCTGAGCCTTACCCCTATACCTTCAAGTTTTAGCTCCATAGAAATTTTAAAATCCTGATGCTCCTCACTTGACAGATAATTAGTATGCGGATCAAGAGCCGCTGCAATAGAATTCATAAACATTCCCAGGAGTTTCTCTTCGTCAATTTCGTCGATCCGCTTCTTCATCAGCCTGTACTTCTTCTCAAGTTTCTGCTTCCCCTCTTTAACGCTCTTCCCTGATGAAACATAATTCAGAAGCTGAAGTTTTACATTTTTTCTCCACCTCTCTTTCATGTCATTTCTATCGGAGGCATAGGGGACTTTTTCTCTATCTACAAGAATTGATTCATCCCTGGTGAAATCATAATTCTCTTTCATCAGTTCATCAAAAATAACCATGGCTTCATCAGTTCTTATTTTGTATAACGCAAAAATTTCAAATACAGCCCTGTAATCGTTAGCTGCTATAAAATCATCAAATAGAAGCTCATACTTCGAGAAGTCCTTAATATCCGACTGATAAAAATAATATTTACCGTAATCGAGGCTCTCAACATAACTCTTGTAGATTCTTGTTGAAATATCATCATCTATTGTATTGTACTGCGCATGAATAGAAAGAACCTGGTTTACAAGAAACTGCATATCGGTCTGCCTTAGACCTTCAGATTTTTTAAAGCATGAAAAAATTATAACCAGTGTAAGTAATGGGATAAACTTCTTTTTAAACATAAATACTCCTGAAATATGTGCTGCCGGATTAAAATGCCGGAAAATTTTTTACATAAAATTTTCAGTAACTATTTTTTTTATTTTGTCCAGCCGGCATTTAAGCAGATGGAGTCATATCTCTATTTAAATCTCCCGGCTTAATAAATAAAAAAAATAATATCTGAAAATATCTTTCTAAAGAAAATAGTTTATAGATTTTTTCAAGGTATTTTTTAAAGATGCGTTAGAATATGACGTTACTGCTGAAAAAACGACATTATTTTATCTCCGGGGGCGCAGCGCTGCGCGCATACGCAATCCCGAAAATAATCTGCTGCCTTTAAGCAGCAGCAATAAAACAGGTTTTTTTATTGACACTCACTATTCATCAACAAAACTTAAAAAATCCGGAGGATTACATGCTCTATAAAAAGGGTTTTAAGGAACTTTCAGAATTACTCTCAGACAGGAAGATTTCGTCAGGGGAGATCGCTGAATCCTACATAAAAAGAATAAATGAGACTGATAAAACAATAAATTCCTACATCACATTTGATGAGGAGAGACTGATCAAAGAAGCCGCTCTTTCAGATACAAGAAGATCTGAAGGTAAAGCTCTCTCCCCCTTTGATGGAATACCCGTTGCAATAAAGGACAATATCAACACTTCCGGTATAAAAACCACCTGCGCATCAAAAATACTGGCGGATTTTGTACCTCCGTTTAACGCAGGCGCATACGAGAAACTCCTCGAAAAAGGGATAATAGCTCTGGGGAAGACAAACCTCGATGAATTTGCAATGGGTTCGTCCACGGAAAATTCATTCTTCGGCCCGGTAAAAAATCCATACGACACGTCAAGAGTTCCCGGCGGGAGTTCCGGCGGATCTGCCGCAGCTGTATCGGCATTTATGGCTCCGGTATCTCTCGGTTCCGATACCGGAGGCTCCATACGTCAACCCGCGGCATTCTGCGGAGTAACCGGGATCAAGCCGACATACGGCAGAGTTTCACGGTACGGCCTTGTGGCTTTCGCTTCATCGCTTGACCAGATCGGTACATTCGGAAGAAATGTAGAGGATGCGGCAGCCCTGCTTCAGATGATAAGCGGATATGACAAAAGAGATTCCACTTCTATAGACAGAGATGTGGAAATCGATTCTTCGAAGATTACACGCAGCGTTAAAGGATTAAAGATCGGTGTACCTTCTGAATATTTTCAGGGGATCAATGATGAGATGAAAACGATGATTGAAGGTAAAATTAAAGAGCTTGAAAAATCTGGTGCCGAGATCAAGCCTATCAGTCTTAAATATACAGAGTACGCGATTCCGGTGTATTATCTTATAGCTACAGCGGAAGCATCCTCCAACCTTGCAAGATATGACGGAGTCCGCTACGGCTACAGAGCACAGGATCTTAAAGACCTTTCATCTCTTTATGTTAAATCAAGAAGTGAAGGTTTCGGGAAAGAGGTTAAAAGGAGAATTATTCTGGGAACATTCTCTTTAAGTTCAGGATACTACGATGCGTACTACCTGAAAGCGCTTAAAGGGAGAACACTGATTATAAATGATTTTAAAAACGCCTTCTCACAGGTCGATGCAATAATTTCACCTGTTACAACAACTACTGCATTTAAAATAGGCGAAATGTCAAATGATCCGCTGCAGATGTATATGTCCGATATTCTGACAATATCGGCTAATCTTGCAGGTATCCCGGCGCTCTCTGTTCCCGCCGGGCTCGACAGCAATGGTCTGCCCATCGGAATACAGATAATGGGAAATCATTTCGAAGAACAGAAAATTCTGAATATAGCAGCAGCAGTGGAAGATACATGTGAAGAGATATCTCCCAACATATAA
The DNA here is from genome assembly GCA_002839285.1 of Spirochaetae bacterium HGW-Spirochaetae-5. Lineage (GTDB taxonomy): Bacteria > Spirochaetota > UBA4802 > UBA4802 > UBA5550 > WRGT01. The sequence continues at coordinate 6,658 of PGXT01000227.1, forward strand.
ACCGGTTTTATTTATTCTGATTTTCATCACTGCAGCATCATGCAGTACTTATACTGAATTGAACACATCCGGCAGGATATTACTGCCGGATAAAAATTCAGGACTGAAATTTTATGACTCCGGCAGTGCGGTAACAACTGATTCAAAACCGGAATCAAAAAAGAGCATGACCATCTCCATACCCAGATATCTTGTTAACGGAAACGGCTTCAATCCTGAATCGGTTATTATGCGAAAAGGTGTATACGAAACCTTAAAGGGAAATTTTATCGAGGCTGAAATTCTTTTCCTGCAGGTCCTTGAGAATTTTCCAGACGGTTCAGTTGAGAACAATCTTGCAGTCATTTATGAATTATCAAAAAGACAAAGAGAAGCTCATATATTGTACACAAACGCTCTAATCAAATCTCCCGATAATTTAAAATTCAGGAGTAACTTATTGTCATTTATAAAACATAATAAGTGCAATCTTCGATGCAGATACTGCATGCCCCCGGAGGGTGTTGAGTTTATGCCTCACGATGAAGTATTAAGAAACGAAGAGTTTATAAACCTTATAGATCTTTTAATACGTATGGGTATAAAAAAGATAAGATTCACCGGCGGGGAGCCCCTTGTGCGAAAAGGTTTCTTCGATATAATTTCCGGAACAGTAAATAAACACCCTGAAACAGACCTGTGCGTTACCACCAACGGAACACTGCTTGAAAATTATCTTCCTGATCTGAAAAAATATAATGTTAAAAAACTGAATATCAGCCTCGATACAATGTCGCGGGAGAGATTCCACTCCTTAACCGGAGTTGATCATTTCAACACTGTAGTAAATAATATTGAAAAAGCGCTCAGCTACGGTTTTTTTAATGTGAAAGTAAACGGGGTACTGCTGAGAAGTACTCTTGATGAGATTGACGATTTTCTTGACTACTTTGCGGATAAGGATGCCACACTCCGTTTTATAGAGAGGATGCCCGTAACTGACGAGGATGAGTTTAACGAGTTCATACCGTCAGACGAACTTATCCGGGTTCTTTCTGAAAAGGGTGAACTGACCAGAAAAAATGGAGATGATACCGATGTCTCTTTACGATACGATCTCAGGTACAAGAACAGAAATATCAAAATCGGAATCATCCCCCCGGTAACTCATAAATTCTGCTCGGCCTGTACACGATTAAGAATAACAGCAGACGGCAGCCTTAAAACATGTCTCCACTCGGAAAAACTATACAACCTTAAAGACCTGATAAGATCAGGCGCAGATGAGAGTGCGATAGTTCAGCAGATCGTATCGGCCATAAAAGAGAAAGGTGAAGGACATAATATAAAATGTACTGCGGATCACACGGGATGCAGATCAATTACAGCAGGAATAAAATCGATGTCAAGCATCGGCGGATGAAACTCCGATTTGTTTTAAGAAAGAACTTTCTCCCGCCCCTATCCGCCCTATCGGGCACCTTTCCCCATGAATGGGAGAAAGGGAATACAAAATATTTCCATGCTCCTCTCCTCCCATTCATGGGGGA
>PGXT01000228.1:0-2356 GCA_002839285.1 Spirochaetae bacterium HGW-Spirochaetae-5
AAGAAGTTTTCTGCTTATAAGGTTAACAAGCATTGCCGGGAAAAAAGAGAGTGCAAGAGCAGTATTGCTTTCTATAGAAGAGATCCCTCTGCATTGAGCAGAGATAATGTTAAGATTGAATTTAGAACTGTTCAGAATAAAATCAATATTCTCTTCTGTAAGGAAATCATTTAATATTCTTATGCTCTCATCAGTTACTTCTTTTCTTGTCGGCTTACTTGAGTAGTGCTGTTTAAGGTAAGACCCGGTAAAAACATCAAGAGTTTTAATCGGGTCTTTGCCTGCAAATGCGGCACCTCTCCATGAACCGATTGATGATCCTATAAAGAAGAGGGGATCGGTTCTTTTCTTAAACCATGTGTTTAAAATAGCCTTATCAAGTCCGTTAAGAACCATAAATTTCGGTCCGCCGGATGCCCCGACTATACCTTTAATGTCACTCTCTTTCAGGCCTCTATCACGGATAATCTCTGCAGCTTTATCTCCGGCGAATATTTCGATGTTGTCGTACATGAAGTTATCCTTAGCTTGAGTTATTTATCAGTATTACTGATATTCCGGAAAGGCAATTTCAATAAAATTATTCTTAATCTAGAGGATTAAATATCAGCATACTCATATCGGGCGCTTTTTTTATGATTTGTGAATCAGATGTAATCAGTGTTGCGTTTTCACGGAGCGCAGTTGCAGCAATTATCGAATCAGGAAGTTTTAATCCGAAATTTTTCCGGATATCAACAGTTCTATTTATTAAATCATCATCAATTAAAATCATGTTGTAATTGTCTAATATCTTGTTTATATTTTTCTTTTCTTCAGATGATGAATTGTGAGATAAAAGCTCAATTTTTGTTATGAAAGAAATGAGGATGTTGTCCTCATCGGTTATTGGTAATTGTTTAGATTTTCCTTTCAATAGGTAAATAAGAGCATTGGTGTCGAATAAATAATTCATTTATCTGTCTCATTCTGCCCGGATTTTTCTCTGAAATTCCATCCCGTCCGGTAAATCCGGGCAACTGCCTTGTAATTCTTTTAATAATTCCAGATTTGTTTTCTTTTTTTTATCATCTTCAACATCCGGTAGAATAATAATCTCTACACTCCTCCCTTTGAATTGATTTAACTCAGGCAGTCTGTCCGAAGTGATTGTTTTTATAATTCTGCATGCTTCCATAATATCCTCTTTTAGTTACTGCTTTATTTCATAGTCTATAAACATCTTAGACGGATTTTTATAAGCCGGTTTAATATTTGGTATATATCTGTTATCTATACGCAACTGATAATACAAACATAATACAGCTAGTGCATAATTTCAACTACATTATAATCGCAAATATTTGATTATTAGTTGACAAAATAGAGTTTACGTCAATAAATACGGGTACGAATTTTTCATTCATTCATTCATTCATTCATTCATTCATTCATTTTAAAATTAGTATCTTCCGGAGGACTCATGAAGTTTTTTATAAAAGCTGCAGCACTAACTATGCTTATCGTATCACTGACATTTTCGGCATGCGGAGGTGGAGGAGGATCTGGAGGAAATGGAACTGCTAATGGCGGACCCGGACCTGACGGAGGAATTATTATATCTGCCGAGGACGGCGGAACCATAAACTACAATAATAGTGAAATCAGCTTTGTTGTACCGGAGAAATCTCTCCCGGCCGATACAGAGATAAAAATTGAGCCGCTCACTGACATACCTGCAGGTGGTGCTGATGGTCTTGAACCATATGGACAGGCATATAGGTTTTCTCCCGGCGGAACAGAATTTGATATGAGCACTCCTGCGGTAATGGAGATGAAATATGACGAGGCATTGCTTGCCCAAAAGGGATATTCTCCAGATACACTCTCTTTATATTATTATGACGAAGAACAGAAAACCTATGTTGCAGTCTCGACAATTGTGGATAAGGATTCGAAAAAACTGATTGCTAATATTGAACATTTTACAATATACGTGCCCATGGCAAAGGCAAAACTTGCTACAAATAATGTCCCATATGTTGCACTTCAAAATCCCGTGCCGAATCCAATACGTGCAGGTGCTCCAATTCTGGTGCGGGCTACAGTTCGAGATTACGACGGTTCTATATCCGGAGTTAAACTGTTTTACAGAAAATTGCAGCCTTCTGCTGGTGCATGGAACGAAGTAGTAATGATTAGAGAGATACGTCTTAATGTTGCAGATACTTACGGTTATATAATACCAGCCTCCTTTTTGACATCATCCGATCTTGGTACCGGCAATGACATTGAGTATTATGTAAAAGCAACTGATAACCTTGGCACTACAAGTTCAACAGCTATAAGAAGTCTGAATATAACAAGAACCTATAAT
>PGXT01000228.1:2425-6516 GCA_002839285.1 Spirochaetae bacterium HGW-Spirochaetae-5
TACTACGAGTGCGGATAAACTCTCAGTAGGGTTCGGCACAGAAACAAAAACTGCAGATATAAATGTTTATGCAGGGGAAATAACTTCAATTGAGATACTTGATACAAACGGACTGCAGATCAACGGGAACCCGGTTATTGCAAATGGCACAAATTATGAATTTGATGCGGTAGGTTATGATGACTATGGAAATAAAATAGCGATTCTACCCGTATGGAGTGCTGATGCAACTTTAGGTACAATCAGCAGCGATGGAATTTTAACAACAAACTTTACCGGCGCAGGTAAGGTATATATTAATCTCGGCAGCAATAATGATGAACAGATTATTGATTATAAGGCGGTAACAGGTGTAACTATTGATTCAACAACTATCAAAATACAACCGGGAGAAACAAAACAACTGACTGCAACAGTACTGCCTATTGACGCGACAAATAAGAATGTAACATGGATAAGCAGTAACACTTCAATAGCAACAGTGTCGCAAACAGGTCTTGTAACAGGTATTGCCGACGGCAATGCAACAATAACAGTTACAACATCAGATCAGGGTAGAACTGCAGTATGTTCGGCAAATATTGTAACAGATCCCTTTCTTGCAGCGATAAATCCGGGAGACAAAGTACCCGTAACTCTCGGTACGGTGTCATTCAACATGATCTACGCGAATAACGCGGCAAGTGTAACATTTCCAACGGGTATAGCTGATGCTGCAACATATGCAATGACAACGAAGTTTTTCATGGGAGAGACAGAGGTAACATACGAGCTATGGAAGACCGTATATGACTGGGCGACCGATGCAGCCAGGACAAACAGGTATTATTTCGCGAATCAGGGAAGGGAAGGTAATGATGGAACAGTCGGTGCCGCAGCTACAAATCAGGAACCTGTAACAACTATTAATTGGCGCGATGCAATGGTGTGGTGTAACGCGCTTACAGAGTATTACAACGATAAAAATGGAACAAACATAGCATGCGTATATACATATTCAGGCGCGGTAATACGCGATTCGCGTGACACGAACGCAACAGCCTGTGACGGTGCTGTTGCCGGTACAACCGCAAAAGGATTTCGCCTTCCCACAAGCATGGAGTGGGAGTATGCTGCAAGATTCAGGGGAACAGATGCAACCAATGTGGTAACGGCAACTGTATCAGGTATTAATTTTAGTACAATGACTACAAAGTGGACAAAGGGGAACTCTGCAAGCGGAGCAACAACATATTATAATGATGCTACAGGAACATCCCCGAACTTTGCCGGTAAACTTGCTAATGATAAGGTTGCTGTTTATAATTCTTACTGGAACGGTGCAAGCTGGACAACCAATGGAACATCTTCAACAGCGGCGGTAATGAGCAAAGGTGCGGCAGGGGCCAACACTCTTGGTTTATACTACATGAGCGGTAATGTTTACGAATGGTGTTTTGATTTAAGCGGGTCTTACCGCGTGGTTCGGGGCGGCAGCTTCAACAACTACGCCAACCTTCTGCAGGTTGGCATCGTGAACTTCAACTACCCGGACTACGAGTACGACTTCATAGGTTTCCGCTTTGCGAGGACTCAGTAGCCTTTTGCCTTTTTACTTTTTTACCTTTTTTGGGGAGTCCAGAGGGGTTTACCCCTCTGGTTATTTTATACGAGGTTAGATTGTGGAGTTAATGTATTTTCTTCACTGTCTGAATTATGATTCGTAGGATTAAAGGATTTCGTGGAAGTAAACTCTCTCCCAATCCTATAATCCCTTAAATCCGTTCAATCCTAATTCTGACAGAAAATATAATGAATGAACAATTTAACATTAATTTATCTTCCCTCTGTCTGAACCATGATTCGCCTGATTAAAGGATTTCCCTGATCGTAAATCCCTTAATCCCCAAAATCAAGGTTCAGACAAGGGGAAATTACATAAACTGAATCCTTCAACATAAATACATTCATGCATACGTTCTTCAGGGGAAAAATGATAAATTATTTTCTGCTGTACAAAAAATTTTTAAAAACCTGCCGTTCCCATCGTAATACATATATATCGCCAAAAACATTTTGAGTTAATAATCATGAATGTCAGCGTTAACTGTAAAAGGAGTTTTGTATGTCTGAAATCATTCCAATTGAAAACATTGTAAATAAGATTTATATTTTCCGTGGTGTAAAGGTTATGCTTGATCGTGATCTGGCTGAGCTTTACCGGGTTGAGACAAGGGTGCTGAATCAGGCCGTTAAAAGAAATATCAGCCGGTTTCCTGCTGATTTTATGTTTCAATTGGATAAAGAAGAGTTTGAAAATTGGAAGTCACAAACTGTGATGTCCAATCACGACAAAATGGGACTCAGGCGCTCGCCATTTGTATTTACTGATTATGGAATTCTAATGCTTTCCGGTGTCCTGAATAGTGAACGGGCGATAAATGTTAATATTCAGATTATGCGGACTTTTTCAAAACTCCGTCAGATGCTCTCAGCACATGAAGACATAAAAAAGAAAATTGAATCTATGGAGAAAAAATACGATAGCCAGTTTAAAATCGTTTTTGATGCTATCAGAGGATTGATTACAGAAGAATTAAAGCCTGAAAGAGAAATCGGATTTGAAAGAAAAAAGTGCACGAAATAGGTTTCCGTAATCCTATAATCCCTTAATCTGTTTAATCCTAATTCAGACAGAAGATAGAATGAATTAACAATTTAATTTTAATGAATCTTCCGTTGTCTGAACCGTGATTCGCCTGATTAAAGGATTTTCATGAACTGCAAAAGGTAAGCACCACCGGAATTTTGTGCCCTCTTAATCCGATAAACCCCCAGGTCCGCTTTAAATTAATTTGACTTTCCTTAATAATGTCATTAAAATGACATTATTAAGTCACTCCGGGGGCGCTCCATGAATTTTCTACAGTTTACAGATTTTAGAAACAAGTCAAAAGAATATTTTGACAAAGTTGAGCATGGGAGCTCTTTCGTTATTATTCGAAAGGGGAAACCTGTGGCAAAACTTATCCCTTTTAATGAAAACGAAACCGGACCCGGCTGGAAGAGAGAAAACAAAAAGGTGGTTTTGAAATCCGGAAAGCCTACTCTGGATTATATTTTAGAAGAAAGAAGTGACAAATGAATATCTTCTGTGATACATCTGCTCTTATAAAAAAATATATATCAGAAATTGGTTCCGAAAAGTTTGAAAAAATATTGAGTAAGACAGATAATATTTATGTATCGGCTATAACTGAAGTTGAAACAATTTCGACTTTTAAACGGCTGCTGACTGAAAAGGCAATTGATAAAGACGAGTATGGGATGATTGTAAAAGATTTTATAACTGATTTTCAATATTTTACAGTAGTTCCAATTGATGGCGATATAATTAAACATGCTTTAAAAATGATAAATCAGTATCAGCTGAAAACACTCGATTCAATTCAGCTTGGAACTCTCGTTTATGTTAAAAATGAAATAAACTCATTTATAGCATGTGATGAGAAACTGATAAAATCCGCACTAAAAGAAAAAATTAAAGTAATTAATCCGAATAAATAAGCTTTAATTTTAAATCTGAATGAAAATCTTATAGATTTAAAACATTGTTACCTTCAGCCTGTTCTGGATTCGCAATATTAAAAAATTACAGGACTTAGTGTAAGTGAACTCTTTCCTAATCCTATAATCCTATAATCTATTAATCTGCTTAATCCTAATTCTGACAGAATATAAAATGAATTAACAATGTAACTTTAATTTATCCTCTGTCTGAACCGTGATTCTCTTGATTAAAGGATTCCCGTGATCATCTGAAAGCGATCTCTCACTAATTCATGTAAATCCCTTAATCCCCAAAATCAAGGTTCAGACGAAAAAGTTTGATTAAAATCAGCATTCTTCATGCGTCAGAATTAAGTTGCGAAAATCCTTATCCGCATCAATAAAAAAACCTTGACAATGACCCCCGTTTAAAAATATTGATTCAGTATTCCGCAGAATATATATGGGGTGATTAGCTCAGTTGGTTAGAGCGCCTGCTCGACATGCAGGAGGTCACTGGTTCGAATCCAGTATCACCCAGAGTTTCCTTCGTCTTTCGTTTT
>PGXT01000229.1 GCA_002839285.1 Spirochaetae bacterium HGW-Spirochaetae-5
TCCACGGCAATGTGACCTTTTTCCAACGAGGTGAAGCCTAGGGCAAATGACACAACGATAGTTCCAAGAACCCCCACCAGTTCATATGCGCCGGGAATGGGTTTACCGAATAGGCGTAAAACAACATCTGCCACGGACAGCAGCATCATTATAATAATAGCAACACAGGCAATGACATTAAAACCTTTGCCTGCACGCTCGAGATATTTGGTCGGACTGAGCATAAATAATTAATCAACTATTTTAACTTTAGAATGTTTCTTAACTAAACTTTCAACATCACTTATGGCTTGTTGCAGGCAATCCTTTGCTTTCCATATCCTAGCTGTAGCCGTTGATCGTATCGTGTGACAACATGAAGGATTCATGTTTTATCCTTCTCTTTTCCGTTGCCCCCATTCTTTTTCTTTTTCAGTATGGCAAGAATAGTCGGTACTGCAACTATTGCAATAAAAACAACAAGAAAGATTAATTCTTTTACATCTACCATTGGTATCACCCCCTCCTTGAACATAATTGTACTGAACGCCACAACATGAAAAAACTAATAAACGGGAATACTTCTCTTAAACATGTCGACGATAATATTTTCCATCGAATACATGCCGATAGGCGCGTTGACCAGCCACTTGGATGCGAAAATTGCACCCTGTCCGAATGCCGCCCTGTTGATGCTTTCATGAACCAGTCTGATGGTCTGATTCGGCAATCCGAAAATGATTTCGTGCTTGCCCACAATTCCTCCCACGCGAATGGAATTGACATGTTTATCTTTGTCCAGGCCCAGAATTTCAGCTATTTTTATAGCGGTTCCGGACTGTTCTTTCTTGTCGCGAAAGTGCTCTTCTACGACTTCGATGTCAGCATGAGGAGCTATCCCTTGAAGGATTTGTGATGCAACCAAAAGAAAATTGACGCCAAGTGTTATATTTGGCGAATAAAGCACAGCTGTTTTTTCAGACATCTTTTTTAAGTCTTCCACGTCCTCTGATTTGTATTTCGAAATGGCGGAAATAATTTTAATTCCGAAATCAGCGGCAGCTGCGTATTGTTTGTGGGCTTTGGCACTCGAAAAATCGACGATAATATCAACAGGGTTATTTGGGAAAAATATGGGCGAAATCTCCGCGACTGAATAAATCGGTGCATCATCAACTTCATATCCCAAAAGGCGAGTGACATACTTGTGATTATCTTTGTGAGTGCGCCTGACGACCCATTCCAAATCAAAAATGCCGTCTTTAAAAAACTCATCGGCCACCATACGGCCTGTTTTCCCGAAACCGAACAGGCCTATCTTGATTCTTCTTTGATTTTCATCTTTTTTGGTTCTCATCTGAAAAATCCTCAAACATTATTTTCTATTTTTCCCCTTTAGACGATTAACAATTCCCTTTCCAATAACTGGAATCAACCAGAAAAGCGCAAGGATAGCCAGAATGCCAATAACCACTAACTCGCCAATCTCAAAATGGATCTGCATTTTGAATCTCCATAAAAAAAGACCGCTGTCTGATTGCAAGAATCAGCCGGCGGCCTGACCATATAAAAAGCCGCTACCTGATTTCCTCAATCAGATGGCGGCCCGACCATCAAAAAGTCCTCCAGAAACACAAAAGTTTCTGGACCCTGAATGTAGCGGCGCGTGTAGTTTAAGAACTTGCCGCGGTTAGTTTAAGAATTTTTTCATATCAATTTCATTGATTTATTGCAAGGCGCAGAAATCCGCCTTCATTTTACATCCATTTATTGATGGACTTAAATGAAAAGACGGCTATGCAAATTAATATACTGAACGATCCAAAATCAACCGCTCATGGTAATGGTGAAACCAATTCACCCTCACCATCAAAGCTTGATTTCAAGCTGTCCTTGTCATGGCCTAGTTCGTTTATGAATAATATCCCTCATCCGTGTTTCTGTAAGATTATACTTTCGGGCTAATGCTCTATAATTTGATCCAGTAAATTCCTTGCGTATATTGTTATCACGAATTGGCCTTACTAAGTGTTCAAGCTTTGGGAAATACATACTCATACCGCCTAGATGCTCGATCACACGGAGAGTTGTCTCCATGCCAATGCTTTGAGCTAGCGTCTGTAATGCCTCTGGAAGGTGCTCAATGGGCATTTCTTCTGCTGTCTCAGTTATCCAATCCCTCATTTTATTACCTCTGCTTTTAAGCCCGTTTAAAGGGCATTTATGGTTTGTATTATCGTGGTGTGATGAGTGCGAGCCATACACCCACCACACCACAAACGCAAAAGAGGCGGGGTTTAGTATTTGTGTTACAAGGATGCGGGAGCCTTTCCGCACGACGGGCCACAAA
>PGXT01000230.1 GCA_002839285.1 Spirochaetae bacterium HGW-Spirochaetae-5
AATGGGAAGCCGTTGAGGTTTTTCCATTTTTCCGGTTTTGATACCGGAGCGCATCACAACGAGATGCAAAGAGTTATAGACTATAACCAAAAGAATCGGGACTCGGTGCTGTTATCAGCCCTGTATAAGAGGCGGTTAATGGAGAACGGACAAAAGCAGGTGGAAAATATTCCTTATAAATACCGGGACTATTCAAATGGAGAATTCATTTCAAACCTGGAACGCAAAATATTACACTTGAAAAGAGATCTGTATAATATTTTTCCTAACCCGTTTATGGTTGCAGATGGGTCATGTTATTATAAGTGGGTCAGAGAAGTATATGGACCATATATTGAAAAAAGTCGCAGGAAGCAGATTGCACGGAAAATCTCTTATAAAAAAACGCTTAATTTACTGTTTCCACCTTCCACCGCCAGGGGACAATGGCTTCGCAAAATGAGGAGAGCTATTACGGGTGTAATGAAAATTGAGGCAAAATAAATTATACAATAGGCAGAGATCTATTGATGCCGGACGATAAATCTATTGTTAACGATCGTATCTGCGTAATTATTGTGAACTGGAATGCAGGCGCGTATCTTAAGCGTTGTATTTTGTCCTTAAACAAACAGACTGTGCCACCCAGTGAAGTGATCGTTGTGGATAATGCCAGCACGGATTCATCTGCCGATGGTTTGGAAGAATGTTGTCCCAATGCCAAGGTTATCAGGCTGGGTCAAAATATCGGTTTTGCTGCCGCCAACAATTATGCCGTGCGTTTGGCATCGGGTGACTTTACCTGGCTGGCATTGTTAAATCCGGATGCATTCCCGGAGCCTGATTGGATAGAGTCTTTGACGGATGCCGTAAGGATGAACCCGGAGTATAAATTTTTCGGCAGCCGGCTGATGAATGCAAATCAGCCCTCAATGATTGACGGCACAGGCGACATTAATCACATCAGTGGTCTGGTCTGGAGGGATGGCCATGGGAGTGAGGCTAATGCTTCAATGTTCAAGATGAAAGAAATTTTTTCTCCCTGCGGTGCGGCGGCATTATACAGCAGGGAGGCCTTTGTTGAAGCGAATGGTTTTGATGAAGACTTTTTTTGCTTTGTAGAAGATGTGGATTTGGGATTTAGGCTCAGATTGCTTGGATACCGCTGTCTATTTGTTCCGCAAGCTTTAGTGTATCACATTGGTTCGGCAACAACTGGTGACGGCAGTGATTTCAGCATCTATCATGGACACCGGAATCTTGTGTGGACTTATTTTAAAAACATGCCGGGAGTTTTATTCTGGCTGTTTTTGCCCTTGCATATCCTTCTCAATTTCTTCAGTATAATATGGTTTGGTTTGCGCGGTATGTTTTCAGTCATCTTACGATCAAAAGTTGATGCTTTACGGGGTATCCCCCGCATGTGGGGGGAACGGCGTGCTATTCAAAAAAAACGCAAGGCGTCTCTGAAGGATATTTGGCGAGCATTGGATAAAAGTATTTTCCCGCGTTTTACCGAAATCCGCAAGAGGCTTTCATAGCATGAACAAATTATCTGTTATTATTGTTAACTATAATGCCGGTTCGTTTTTACTGGGTACGGTGAATGCTGTTTTGGATATGGGGACCGCTGCCAAAGTAATCGTTATCGATAACGGCTCAACGGATCATAGTATGGACAAGTTGGATCGTCTGGCTGTCTCACAGCCGCTTCTGACATGCATTCACAATAAAACAAATGTTGGATTTGCAAAAGCCTGTAATATGGGGATCTCATTAACCGATGAAAATGACGACCTGCTTTTTTTGAATCCAGACTGTGTTATGAAGCCCGATGCGCTGGATAAAATGCTGACCTGTCTGAGATCAAATCCACAAACAGCTATGGTTGGCCCGTTGCTGATGAACAATAACGGAACAGAGCAGGCCGGTGGTCGGCGCTCGATACCAACTCCCTGGCGCTCTTTTGTCCGGGTATTTGGTTTATCGAAACTATCTGAACGCTATCCGAAGTTGTTCTCTGATTTCCTTTTGCATCAGCAGCCTCTTCCGGATGATGTTGTCGAGGTTGAGGCTATTTCGGGTTCCTGCATGTTAGTACGACGAGCGGCCATACGGGATATCGGGTTGCTGGATGAAGGTTATTTTATGCACTGCGAGGATCTGGATTGGTGTATGCGCTTTCGCCGGGCAAAGTGGAAAATTATGTTTGTTCCCGATGCGACTGTTGTTCATTACAGAGGGGTATGCAGTGAAAGTCGCCCGCTATTTGTGGAATGGCACAAGCACAAGGGCATGATGCGGTTTTACCGGAAGTTTTTCCGG
>PGXT01000044.1 GCA_002839285.1 Spirochaetae bacterium HGW-Spirochaetae-5
CCGGGATCGGGATCACGATGGGGGTGAACAAACTCGTAGAACGAAGTCTCTGTATCAAAAATTATACCCTCAAACTTACCATGACAGCAGGTGCCGCTGTTGATGTACCGTTTCTTCCTGTTGATAAAATACGTTGTGACAAACTCCTGCTTATGTGTATGTCCTAATATTACCGTATCATATTTAAGAAGAAGTTTAAGGGCGTAATTCAGATATTTATAACGGTCATACTTCCGGGGTATTCGATGAAGCTGGTCCTGCCACTCCACAACGCGATAATAAATTTTACGTATGCGATTTAATTTAACCAATCTTTTAAGGATAAGATACAAAATTCTTGCAATATACCTTCCGGAGAGCGAGCCGTTTTTCCAGTCTACATTATGCCCGTGTTCAATTAGAATTTTCTGCCCCGAAGAATTTATATGTTCCCAGGAATCATGCCCGAATTCGCAGAGACTGTCGTGATTACCTACTATATAATAGAACTGCTGGAGATATTCCACAAGTTCAGAATTTGCATTCCTGATCTCGTCAAAAGAATACTTATACAATTCAAAAATATCTCCGTTCAATACAACCTGGTCGACCTTATATTTTTTTATATAAGTATTCATCGTCTGAATAAAATCCCGGGGATTCCATTTAAAGACATCATTCCGCGGATCATTAATTCCTATATGAAGATCTGAAATAATTAACAGGATCATAATATTCCTTAAAGCTGAACTACATAAAAACAGCTCTGCAGATAATATAATGAAGAATAGGGGTATTTAAAAGTAAAAATTACATGTTTAAATAAATTTATAAGTACTCATAAACTGATGGTGAAAATGCTCTTTGCCGCGCCGTAGGCGCGGCGAAGAAAAATACCACCGCTTTTGAGCAGCTGCAGACCCCGCCGCCTCTGGCGGCGGGGAATAACTCACAATCAATTTTTAGTCTTAATAAAATTACGCGACTTACTCATGAATTACAAAAAAATTTAAGAAATAAATATTGAAAATTTATTGAAATTAAAAAGAAATTTCATCAGTACTGTATTATTATTGATGTGAGGTAATAACTTAATTGAAAGCAGATCAGACATCTAAATCAAAAAAATCCACAGTTGCTTTAATACTGGCAGGGTACGACAAACCGGACCTTCTGACAAGACTGAAGATACGACGTGAGCTCCGGCAGTCCTATGACGGTGAAATCATATATATGGGCCGGAACAAGTTTCTTGAGAAAATCGGAAGCAAGCCCGTACTACAGTATGTTATTGATGCTGTTAATAACGCGAAAAAAAACGGCAAACCGATATACGATAAAATATTCGTTTACAACGACATTGAGAGTCTTAAAAAACTGATTAACACAGATGATTACCCCCGTCTTGAGCTTAGACAGATAAAGGGCTCCGTCGGGGCAAACTGGAAGGATTTCTACAATAGAGATATTGATTACGATGACAGAATTGATGTATTTTTCGGGGACACTCCGCGCATTACATCGGATGATGTTGAATGGATACATGATCAGTACAGCGGTATACTGGGGAAGAAAAAAGATCACCGTGGTGTGACAGTGGGGATGATATTCGGAATTGTTAAATTTGAAGATCTCCACGATGACTGGCTGACATACAAACATAAGTATATCAAAAGAGGCAGAAATAAAGGTAAACTGAAATACTTTGTCGGCTTTGAAAATTATCAGGCACGTGTGGGCAACTCAGGAGCGATGCTTAAAAATTCATCAATGGATGAAATAATTGATAAAGAGGCTCTAAACTTTTTCTACAATATACGGAAAGCCCTGTCCCCCAGCGTTTTTTCAAAAATATTATACCACCTGATGAAGACAAAGAATTTCGATCTTATAAAACAGGTGAAAAATAAGAATATTAACGAAGAGGCCTTTGTCAATTCACTTTTCGATATAATTGCAAGTGTTTACGGTATTGATGTCAGCAGATTCGCCGGAGCAATTTTTAAAATAAGCAGAAACGCCGCCAGATGGGAGAATGATATTGATACCCCCACTGACCTTAAGATTATCTCCAAAAACATGCTTAAACAATAATCACATAGAGACGTTGCATGCAGCGTCTCTACAACAATCTGCACCGATGCATGGTGAATACTATTTATTATATCTCTTATTAGTACCCCTGCTCTTCCGCGGCCTTTTTTAAAAACAGAGGGACTTTTGCTTTAGGCACCTTCGACAATCTCCGCATAAAATCAAATGAAACATCGCGTAAATCAAAACTCTCTTTAAGATTGTTTAAAATTTCGATCCAGAGATGCCCGGTCATTTCGGCATCTGCAAGTGCACGGTGGTGAACACCTGTGGTCTTCAGCTTTTTGTAGCGCACAAGTGTTTCCAGTTTATGGTTTGGCGCTTCGGGGTAAATACGGCGTGAAAGGAGCATTGAGCACGCGAACTCCCCCACACGTTTTCTTCTGATACGATCAAGCTCCGCATCAAGAAAGCGGCAGTCAAAACCGGCATTATGCGCAACCAGATGATGCTGATCCATGAATGAGTGAAAATCCGCCATAACTTCATCAACCGGCGGTGCGGTGCTCAACATCTTATTTGTTATTCCGGTGTAGTCTTCAATAAAACTGCTGATCCTCATCCCCGGATTCATAAGACTCTGGAAACGGTCAACAATTTCATTATCAGATATAAGTACTGCTCCGATCTCAATCGCCCTGTCGCCGTAATGCGGAGAGAGCCCGGTTGTTTCAAAGTCGAGTACTACAACACTGCAGTTCCCCATATAATATATAAACCTTTGCCTTTAAATCAGTCTTTCCATGTTACTTCAATTTTAACGTCGGGAATCTCTTTTTTGCAGATTGCCGCAAGATTCCGGATCTCCTCTTTACAGCAGTCGATATCCTTTGACTTATCAATACGCGCCATAAGTTCATCACTGAACTCTTTTATGGAAATTGTTTTTTTCATTTCAGACCTCACAATTATTTTATTTAATAAATGAATGAGATAACACATACTCTGTCATTTCGACAGGCTCAATACATCGCATTTCGAAGAAGCGATAGCGACCGAGAAATCTAATATTCCTCACATACGTTCGAAATGACAAGATTCAATTCGATAGTTAACTGCTATAGTATTATTCAATTGAAATGCAGAATAATAATTAGAGTATAATGTTAAAAAAGAAAATGTCAATAAAAAACCCCGTAAAGACGCTTAATGCAGTGTCTCTACGGGGTTTATTTAATGCAGGCCATGCAGGACTCGAACCTGCAACACTCGGTTTTGGAGACCGATGCTCTACCAATTGAACTAATGACCTATTTCTATGTCATAAATAACAGTGAATAAAAAACGTCAAGTATTTTAATATAGCATTTATTTGACATTTTAAAAAACTGCCGCCGATTAAAAATAAATTTCTCAGCTATAGAAAAGCTAATAAGATTATATACATCCCCTGCCTTCGGCAGGAGATGTATATATTTCAATGATTTTCAACGATGATTTAATAAACTGTTTCCTATTAAAAATAATTAAAAATGGTACTAAAATCTTGAAATAATTTGTCTCCCGGAGGTACCCGGGAGACAAATTATTTTATTGATCAGCCGCAGCTGGCAAGTTTTTTCTTCTTGGGGGGAGTCCCTGATTTAACAGGTGGTATTATTGAAGCATTGCTTGATTTAACATTTCCCTTCGATTCCAGAACTGAGCCGGTTGACCCGAAAGCTCCGGCAACTGATTTTGCCGCTTCATACTTAAGAACCTCGTCATCAGAGCTGTCAGCCGGACTGCCGGGATTGAGAACAACTTCTGTCCAGCGGTTAAATCCCCCCTGAAGCACATATGCATTAACTCCTGCCGCCTTGAGTATAAGCCATGCCTGATGTGAATGGGAATCTCCGTTTGAATATAAAACCACAGTCTTTGACTCAGGAAGTTCAGTATCTATTGTCGATCTCTCCAGAAGCTTCGCGAGAGGAATATTCAGTGAACTTTTTATTGATCCTTTTTCGAAATCAGCTTCACTTCTTATGTCAACGATCAGGAGATCACTTCTCCCCTGTATAATCCAATCAGCAAGATCGGCTGCAGACACCTGATCCTCACCTGCAAGTATTGATGCTGCAAGTTCTCCCGGTTTGAATGAATAACGGTTACGGTCTGTTCCAGGAAGAAAAAGCATGATGACGGCAAGAAGAAGCGCTGTATATACTGCTATCTGTCTGTTTTCCAGTTTAATGTTCATAAGCTCTCCAGTTAAAATCTTAATTTATAATATTATTACCGGTTTTCTTTTCAGCCCACTCAGCTCCGTAGAATCCCACGAGAGCGACAAGCATTACAAAAAACCCGATGACACCGGCAGAGATGCCGAAAAACTTATATATAGTTATATTCCCCATATATCCGCTGTATCTGCCGCTGTAGAACGGCTCTATAAGTGGCGCTACTTCTCCGAATATGAACATCCCTAATAATGCACCGATTATATAGAATAGTGCATCAATTTTAAGTGTTGCAAGCCCCGCGAAACTTGTTCCCGGACAATAGCCACCTATAACAAAGCCTACTCCCATTATCAGACCCCCTGCAATCCCGGGCCAGAGATATGTCGGATTTATCGAAACATTTGACATATCAATCCATCCGAATGCGTCAAAAAAAATCATCCCGGTCATAGCTGTTATAATCGCAGTAAACATAACCTTGAAAACAGTCAGATCTCTAAAGTAGAACTGCCAAGCCAGTTTTTTTGAATTCCCGAAACCGGCAGTCTCAAGAGCTGCGCCGAATCCTATACCTATTACAAAAGCGAAAAGATAATTTATACCATCGCTCCATTCATTTAATACTGCAAGTGGTGCAAACATGTTTTTCTCCTATATCCAAAGTTTTCTGGTGAAATATGCCAGCCCGTATGCACCGGCGAATATTGCAATCATAGTAACCCAGCTCCCCAGAGCTAGAGTCGCACCTCCGCTGAGAGCTACACCGCTTGTGCACCCCCTGGCAAGCCTTGCTCCGAATCCAAACAGAGCGCCTCCAATTACTGCAAAAATCCACCTCTGCCTGTCAGTTATCCGGGGGCCGCGGTTTGTCTCTTTCTTCATTCTTCCGCCGATTAATCCAGAGATCACTGCTCCGGCTACTACTCCGAGTATTTCAAAAACCAGCCAGTCATTTAACGGATTTGTATCTCCCCCTCCGTATTGAGCAAGATATGAGTTTGAATCGACATGCTCCTGCGACACAGCTTTCTCTACGACTACAACAGCTTTCATCATCGCGCCGGATGCACCAAGGCCTCTCCCTGCTATAACGTATGATGCAAGAAGAACAAGTCCAAGTACCACACCAGCAAGATATGGTGAAGTGTAGTTTTTCTTTGTCATTTTAATCCTCCGTATAATTTCTAATATAAACAGCCGCTAGAGGCTGTGAAATGATTCAATACAGCATTTTATGTATACTAGTATCTCTAAGTATAAAGGCTGCCTTAACAAGTATTATCCTTAACATTACTCCGCCGAAAAGGACAAGTAACGGCTGAAGTTTAGGATGTATCTCAATCCCCCTGCTCTCCTGCCAATCGAGAAATAACGGAAGTATAAGGCCTGCAAAAACAAAAAATATCCAGAATACCGGTGTAAAAAGATCACCGCCGAGAAAAATATTTATTGCTTCCGACTTTGATGCGCCGCCGGTAATCTGCCCTATAAAGTAAAGAACCAGAATAAAGAGCTCGGTCATAATCAGTTTTACGTCAATGCCACTGATAAAATGCCGCTCATCTTTTTCTGAAAGAAGAATAATAAAAGCAGCACCGGTCGATATCCCGGACACAAGGAAAAGCGGTCCAAGTATTGCAGAGTTCCAGAGCGGACGGGCATTGAATGCACTTAGAAGAATACCTGTATAGATACCAAGTGCTATACCTGACGGAATTGCTGTTTTAGCAATTACATCCCTGTTTTTTTCCGAGAAGGAGATCATGTACTCAAGCAGCTTCAAAACTTTTCCGTCCATAATTGTTTCAAGCTTTTTGCTGATTTTTACATAAAGTTCAGAATACCCCTCCCTGAATGTTGAGAGTATCATGAGAATACTCACAGGATAAATAATGAGAAGAATCCAGGAACCCCATGACATTACAGATGTCATCTCAAACGTCATATAGAAACTGAGAACATTCAGTTTATTTGTAAGGTCAAGGAAAAGCGCCCCCATTCCCAGACTGAGAAAAACAGGTGCCCAGAGAATTACCCTGTTTGTCGAAACAGGGAAGTCCTTCCCTCTTTTTTTAAGCATCATCAGAGCGGCTATAATTATAATACCGGCAGTAATCCCGCCGAGGAAGAGATATATGGGGACTTCCCATCCCCAAATATGCCATCCCTCAGCATATGATCCTGCCATTTTCTGTGTAGTGTATGTTATTTCATTCATAATAATCTCCGTCATACAAGATAGTATACGTTCGGCTCTGTCCCGTTTTCAGGGAGAAGAGTTTTGCTTTTTCTCGATCTAAGAAGGCGGGAAACATCGCTCTCCCTGTTGTTGATGTCACCAAAGTGAATTGCCTTCGCCGGGCATACAGCCATGCAGGCCGGTGAATCACCCTTTTCAATTCTGTGGCTGCAGAATGTGCATTTGCTCACATAACCTTCAGGCACGGTGAAACGCGCATCGTATGGACATGCCGCCATACAGGCTTTGCATCCGGTGCACCTGTTTTCATTCACCATTACCAGGTTGACAGTTCCTTTCTTATAATGGCTCGCCCCTGTTGGACACGAATCCACACATGGCGCACTGGAGCAGTGATTGCATCTTTCAGATCGAATTTCCATACTGATATCGGGAAAAGTGCCCGACACCTCCTCTGCGACCCAAACCCTGCTTCTGCCATCTGGAACATTATTCTCTGTCTTGCATGCAGCAACACATGCTCCGCATCCAACGCAGAGTTTCGTGTCTATTACCATTGCGTATTTTTTATTTTCTGTTTTCATATTATCCCGCCTATACCTTGAACGTTACGAAGTTGCCGTGCATTCCCTGGCCGCCCATTATCGGATCGACAAGCACCCTGGTCATCAGTTCCTGGTCATCAGCACCTTTCCCGTAGGCCTTTTTCAGTTTTTTCTGAGTGGAACCGAAACCATGCACCATATACACACAGTCAGGCCTTATCCTTTCGGTCACCTTTGCACGGACTCTGGCGCTGATGATGTTATCCTGATTCTCCAGCTTTATAAACTGTCCGCTTTTAATTCCCCACTCTTTCGCAACCTCTGGATTAATCCATACTTCATTCTCCGGATCGAGCTGAGAGAGAATGGGATTATTTATGGTACGCGCGAATGAATGCGATGGCGACCTTCCGTAAAGAAGCCTGTAATAACCGGAATCCGGTTCTTCATGTTTTGTGAACACCGGTACAGGGTCAAAGCCGAAGTTCTTCAGCGCCTTTGAATAAAGCTCTATCTTTCCGCTATCTGTGGGGAACTTGTAATTTTCACCTTTCCCGATATATAGAGGCGTTGTTCTTTCCAGGTTTTTAACACCGATTTTCTTCATCTCCTCGAGAGATGAACCGGCTTTTTTAAGTTTGAAATCGAGATATTCCTCAATATCATTCCATGGAAAGTATTTCTCCAGGCCCATTTTTTTACCAAGTTCTTTTGCAATCCACCATGCAGGTTTTGAATTATAGCGAGGCTCAAATGCCGGGCTTCTAAGCGCCAGCTGCGGGGTTCGTCCCTGGGAATGACGTATATCATCATATCGTTCAAGGTAGGATGTATCAGGAAGTACAACATCGGCCCATCCTGTTATCTCAGTGGGGAGAACATCTATGACAACTACAAGGCTCAGATCCTGAAGAGCCTTAATGGTCTTTTCTTTTTGAGGCATGGCCTTAAGAATATTGCTTCCATAGATAAACCATCCTTCATAGAAAGCATCTCCGCCTATTACACTATGAACTGTTGCATCACAGACACCGGATGAAATGGCAAGATTCGCAAGCGGATAGTTCATACCCGCGTCGGTATCTTTATATGATTTTTTGTTTTTCGGAAATTCAGGCACAGGATACTCCGGCATCTCGGCCTTCTCGGGCATATAAAATCCACCTTTACGTCCCCAGCTTCCCAGAAGGGCATTGAGAATCGCACCGGCTCTTACTCTCTGTGTATCATCGCCATACCAGACATTATGCCTTCCGGGATGAATTAGAGTTGCCGGCGCATTCTTCGCCATCTCCCGTGCAGTGTCTCTGATGACTTCCGGTTTTATAGTTGTTATAGGATATGCCCATTCCGGAGTATTCTCTTTTACCGCTTTTTTAAGTTCGTCAAAACCTGTAGTATATCGTTTAACGTAATCTTTGTCATAAAGCTCTTCAGTTATTATAACATTAATCCATGCAAGAAGAAGAGCAAGGTCAGTTCCCGGTTTTACCGGCAGCCAATATTGCGCCTTGCTTGCCGCAGTAGAGTAACGAGGATCCGCTACAATTACAGTAGCTCCCTTACCCACCGCTTCTGCAAATTCATTTACCTGCTGGCTGTGAGTGTTCTCACCAATATGAGAACCGATAAGAACGATGCAGCGGCTGTTCTTCATATCGGTTCTTTCCGGAGTATCGATCGCTTCGCCGAAAGTATTCATGTATGCTTCTTCACGCGGACCACGGCAGTTTGCATAAGATGGCGCTACAAAACTCGTAGTTCCGTAAGCCTTCAGAAGTGTTTTAAACCAGCTCCCGCCTGAACCGTGACTGAACATGGCAACACTCTCAGCCCCGTGTTTCTCTTTTATCTCACCGAGTTTCGAAGCTATGTAATCAAATGCCTCGTCCCAGGTCGCTTCTTTGAAGACCTGTTTACCTCTTTCACTTGTTCTGATAAGGGGAGTCCTGAGTCTGTCCGGATCATCATAAAGGCCAAAACCGGCAGTACCTTTTGTGCAGAGTCTGCCGTAGCAGTGTTCATCTGCCTCATTCCCTGTTATCTTCCAGGGCATCCCGTTTTTAGTATAAGCCCATCCTGCGCATTGAAAAGTACACATCTCGCAGTAAGTGGAAGTCCTTGAAATCATATCCTCCGAGGACAATCCGTTTTTCATTAAGCCATATACAACTTTACCGACGCCCCCTGAAACGGCTAAAGCTCCAAGTCCCGCACCGGCTATTTTAATAAAATCTCTTCTGTTTATTCTTGTTGACATGGAATCTCCTCTATTCTTATTTAGAGATTAGATATATTTGATTATAACGAATATCTATATCAAACGATCTAGATTATAATATAAAGTCAATATATTTTCTATTCAAACATAAAAAATATTTAACTATTTTAGGTTTTTTTAAAATTTTCATTAAATGCTCTGAAAATTATTCTATATTAGTAGAGGATTCCTTTAAGAAGACAAAACGTTCATTAAAACTTAATTGTTTACAATTAAGTTTTTTTACTCAATAAACAATAAGAAACAAACAGTTTTATTTTCGTAAAAACACTAATTAACCGATAAATTACAGTCAGGCTCCCGGGTCTATCATACAGTTTTAATATAAAAGGATTATGACGAATTTGATTAATAAACTGCTTACCAGAAAAAATCTTCTAAAACTGATGATGATTATCATGCTATCGTCAGTTCTGAAAATGTTTATGGATCTCCTTACTGCAGCAAATTCCAGGGAGGATGAAAAAAACCGTCATGTTAAAATTCCTCTGAATCTTCCCGATGGTGTTCATTTTTTCGACCAGGTCATTATAACCAAAAAAGGTAAGACCCTGACCGTCCTCTCTTCCATATGCCCCCATCTTGGATGCAGGATCAGATCTTTCCAGGACGACAGACTGGTCTGCCCATGCCACGGTTCACAATATTCTGCGGAAGGAAAACTCATAAAGGGACCTTCGCGAAATGACCTGACAATTCTGGCATATTATTTTGATGAGAAAGAGGGCAAAATCGTTGTCGATACGAAAAAGTCTGTCATCTGAAAATATTCTCAACAAATCCTTCCGAAGATGGAACCGGGTAGCTCCCACTTTCGGTCATCTGGATTTTTCAGCATTTTTTATTGCGGTTGTCTCCGGAATTATTATTACTGTTCCTTATGATGTGAATAATCCGTCAGGATCTATCCAGGAGATTCTTCTGACAGACGAGAGTGCTTCATTCTTCCGCTCTATCCATTACTGGAGCGCGCAATTTTTTCTGATTTTCGTACTTCTCCATATTATAGAATACTTTCTAATCGGCAGAGAAGAAAAAATAACAGCCGGTTCATGGCTCCGGATAACGCTCTCTTTACCGGCAATTATATATGTAATGCTTTCCGGGTATATTCTAAAGGGCGATGCAGAGGGTACCATGGCACTTCGGATATTCGCCGGACTGCTTGAGAATATCCCGTTCATCGGAAGTCAGCTCGGGACATTTCTGCTTGGCCCGGGCTCAAACATGCAGGTTATCTATATACATCACGCTGCAACAGCAACAATTTTTATCTGGATAGTTATAGCAGAACATGTGAGGCTTTTCTGGCCAAGGCTTATTCCGCTGGCATATATATTTTCGACATCAGTTCTTCTGGCTGTTTTTGTCCCTGCACCGCTCACATGGAGCTCCTATCAGGGAGATAAGGGCCCATGGTATTTTGTAGGATTCCAGGAGATTCTCCACTGGATATCCAGGCCTGGAATTGCAATCACAGCTTTTTTTATTTTTCTCTCTATCTTTTTTATCATACCGCGCGTAGAAAAAAAGTGGAGGAGCCGCTTGAAAATTGCGATGTTATTCCTGCTGATTTCCTACGGTGCATTCTCTGCAGCAGGCTGGTTTTTCCGCGGTGAAAACTGGTTATTTATTCTTCCATGGAGCAGATAACCATGAAGAGTGAAACTAAAGTAAAAGTCAGAAAAAAATGGTTTGCCCCTGTTATTATTACAGGGTGCACAGCCGTTATCTGCATTATATTATTCATGCATGATCAGGAAAAAATCAGAAATGAAGCCCTTCAGCACTCCGGGAATAGTAAAATTAATCTGAATGATATTCCAATAGTTCGCGGGAAGAGAGAGGGGTGCCTCTTCTGTCATAAGGGTATGGAAGGATTTGTTTCCGGTCATAATCCCGAGGCACTGGGCTGCTCGTCATGTCATCTTGGAGACCCATTAACACTGGATAAAAAAAAGGCGCATTCCGAAATGGTTTTAATTCCCGGGAATCTCGATAACGCAGCTAAGACATGCGGGCAGACGGACTGCCATGCGGAACTGACGCGGCAGGTTATGACATCTCTTATGGCAAGCGGGAAAGGGATGGTTTCTGTAAACCGTTATGTTTTTAATGAGAGTCCAACTCCCGACGGCGATGGAAATCTTTCCAGACTGGGTAAAAGCCCGGCAGATACGCATCTCAGTCAACTGTGTGCCGTATGCCATCTGGGGACAGCAAAAAAAGTGTATGGAACCTTTAATACAGATAATATCGGCGGAGGATGTCTTGCCTGCCACCTGTACTACAGTAAACCAGCCCTGGATGAACTGAATCATTTCAAGTTAAACAAAAACAACACCAAAAAACACCCCGCACTGAATGCCAATGTGTCCGATGACCGCTGCTTCACCTGCCACAGCAGATCAGCACGAATATCCACAAACTACCAGGGACTACATGAAACGACACTGGATCCCGGAGAACTGAAAAATTCCTCTGACTACCGGATACTCGATGACGGACGTGTCTTTGAAAAAAAGCAGAAAGACATCCATTTCACCAAAGGATTGCTCTGTATTGACTGTCACACAGCCCGAGATGTCATGGGTGACGGGAAGCAGTATAACCACCAGGAGGAACAGGTTGAGATTCAATGTATCGATTGTCATTTCGTTACAAAACCCTCTACAATATCATATAAAGATCTTGATTCTGCATCGTTAAAACTGCTGGAATTGAGAAAACAGAAAGTGACTGACCGCCAGTATGTTTTAACCAAGGACACCGGACGCCCCATGATCAATGTTTTCCGGTCCGGCAGCAGAGAGTTTGTAATGGCGGGAAAACTCGACAATAAAATGCATAAACTAAAGTCCCCGGCAGACATCTGCCAAAAGGACATGCCCGGTCATAGCCGCCTTACCTGTCAATCCTGTCACACAACCTGGTCCCCTACCTGTGTGGGGTGCCATACGGAATACAAACCCGTTAAGAAAAACCTTAGTAATATTTTCACTGCAGGTACAGGTGGATGGACAGAGTACACAGGAAGTTTTCTTGCAGTCCCTCCATCACTGGGAGTCCGCCTCCGCAAAGGGAAAGAGGTTATAGATTCATTCATTCCCGGCATGGTGCTGACTATCAACAAGAACGCGGATGAAGAGACACAGGACGGAAAAAGCGCCTCGCTGGTTAATTCAGAAAATGGAATATTTCAGCGGCTTTATGCACCGACATTTTCTCATACCATCGGGAAAAAAGGGAGAAGCTGTGAGTCATGCCATATCGATTCCCGGGCAATTGGATTTGGAACAGGAAAACTCATACATGGGAAAGTTAAGAATGCCGATACCGGCAGCTACTGGAGCTTTATTCCTGAATATGAAAATCATGCAGCTGATGGACTCCCTCTGGATTCCTGGACCGGCTTTCTAAAGAATAGACAGGGGAAAGTCTCTACACGTACCGGAGCAAGGCCATTCACTATAGAAGAACAGATAAAGATATTGCGTGTGGGGAGCTGTCTACCCTGCCACAAGGGGAATAGCTCAAACATAAAAAGAATCTATTCCAATTTCAACAAGGCTCTGGCTGAGAGAACTGACAAGTGCAGCAGGGATTAATGAGATTTTTATAAATAATTGAAATTTTCAAACTCACCCCCGGCCCCTCTCTTTGAAAAGAAAGAGAGGGGAGTTTAAGACAAAAAATTTATTGTTTTTCAGGGAAATATTCTTTTTTACGAAGCCCCTCTATTTTTAATCAAAGAGAGGGACACGGCAGTAGCCGGGGGTGAGTTTGAAAAGCTTTAACGAGAAATCTTTAGGTCATAGCACCAGCCAGCAACATTTTTCTCCTCTGCGGCGAATAAGGACTACCCCGGGTTTCTGAACAGTAATCCCTCTTTGATATTTTTTTACAAAATTGGATTGACATTTTATTGTTTACTTTCGTAAAAGTATATTAAACAATATAGGTTATGCATATCACAAAATACAGCATACATACATCACCTATAATAGATTATAGTCATGCGATCATGATTAAAAAACGGAGGAATAGTAATGACAAAAAAACTCATATTTTTATCTTCATTCTTAGTCGGATTACTTATGATAACAGCCTGTGAAAAAGAAATTGCCGTTAAAGATCTGAATGACCCGAACTGTATTATCGGACACGAAGAGAAAGCAAAAGACGGCCGGATTATCGGTGACTTCAAAAGTATAACTCAAAAAGCTAAAATGATCACAGTAGGAGTAAAATCCGACACCCAGATTGTTCAATTTGAAGACACCACCCAATGGACATGGACAAATGAAGTTAAAAATCTTGATGATCTTAAAGAGAAAAAAGGGTGTATACTTGTAGATTTTAAAATGGACGGTGTAAAAAAAATTGCTACTGCAATACAGATTCTAACTCCGTTTAAAGTCCCTGCAGAATGGATTATTAATAATGCAGCACTTAAAAAGCTCATGCAGGATATACCATCTGCAAACAAAGCTCTGACAATAGTTGACAGCAGACCAGGTCCTAAATTTGCTGAAGGTTCAATCCCGGGAGCCATAAACATTCCGCTTCCTGACATGAAAAGCGGAGCAGGTTTTGAAAAACTCCCTCAGGATAAAAATGCAGTAATAGTTTTCTACTGCGGCGGACTGCATTGCAAACTTGCACCATCAAGCGCATTGATTGCTTCTAAAAAAGGATACACCAATATTAAAGTGTACCATGCGGGACACCCCGACTGGATAAAATCAGGCAATGCCGGATTTGTTCAGAGCAGCATGATACTTGACTACCAGAAGAAGACTCTCCCTATGATTATAATCGATATAAGAGCTGCTGCAAAAGCCGAGCATATAACAGGCGCTATTGCAATCAGTAAAAGCGATGTTGCTAAATTCAAGGCTCAGTTCCCCAAGGGTGAAGATAAAGAAAGAGCTCCTTTTATCATCTACGGAAACAGCAGTGACGAGAAAGAGGCCTTCGCTGTTGCAGGACAGATTACAGCTCTGGGATACAAAAATGTAAACGTACTAAAGGGCGGCATCGAAGCTTACAAAAAAGCCGGCGGCAGCACTGCATCGGATAAACTCGCTGCAACAATCAGCTATGTTCACAAAAATCCTGCAGGATTTGTTTCTGCTGCAGATTTTATGAAAATTATCAACACATCAATTCCCGATGATGCAGTATTCATCGACGTTCGTGAAAGCAGCGAACTTGCTGAAGATCCGGCAATGACACTGCTTGGTGCACAAAATATTCCTCTCAGTCAGCTTGCACAAAAAGTTTCGTCACTGGATAAATCAAAGAAGTATTACACATTCTGCTCATCCGGAGTAAGAGCTGCAATCGGCCGTGAGATCATGACTCAGACAGGTCTTAAAGCATTTTATGTATCTGCTACTATCGAGGGGAACATGGATTCCGGTATAACTCTGGATGAAAAAATGAAGATAACTCCTGAGATGATAATAAAAATAAGAAGCGGCAAACTTTTAACAGAAGAAACAAAAAAAGAGATTAAAGAAGAGCCGAAAAAAAAAGTTAAATTAAAAGCCAGCAAAAAAAGCCAGGGCTGCTAAAACGATAATCATCACTCCATAAAGTATATAATGCAGAAGAGTACCCGTAATGGGTACTCTTCATTTTCATATGAATCTGTGTTAAATGTAAGCAATCAAAACTGGTTGTAAAATTGCTCTCCGCCGGTTTATGATCAGTCACCATCAAACGATGGCACCTTTATCTGATCATTCCGGATTTAAAAAAACTTCATACTTACGGCAACCGTGACACAGCAGTTTACACAAATCAACTTGCATAATATCAATAATACTTCCCGTTACCCTCATCAAACTGAAACTTGAGATTATCGTCACTTTCGGCCACATCGTCAAGTTTACACGGGTAGCATCCGTCAAAGCATGCGGTACAGTATTTCTGTGATGGACAATTTACCGCCTCAATCAATGTATCAATTGTCATGTAACTCATTGAATCGACTCTCAGATATTTACATATCTCATCAAGCCGTGTAGGGATATCAATTCCGTAAAAGCATGGGAATTTTGTCGGTGGTGCCGAAATCCGCACGTGAACCTCTTTCGCTCCTGCATTCCTGAACATCTTTATGATCTTCCTCATGGTTGTTCCGCGCATGATTGAATCGTCTACTACGACCACACGTTTATCTTTTACAACAGATGCTACAACATTAAACTTAAGTTTTACCCCAAGATCGCGGATCTTCTGAGTCGGCTCGATAAAGGTCCTTCCGATATAGTGGCTCCGGATCATGGCAAGTTCAAAGGGGATCCCCGATTCCTTCGAGTAACCGAGAGCCGCGCAGTTCGATGAGTCAGGAATCGGAACAACAATGTCCGCCTCAACGGGGGACTGTTTCGCGAGCATTCTTCCAAGCTTGATTCTCATATCGTATACCGACTCTCCGAAAATTCTGCTGTCGGGTCGGGAGAAATATATATACTCAAAAATACAGAGAGATTCATCATGTTTTTCGAAGGGGAAAAAGGATCTCACACCGGTTGAGGTTATCTCAATGAGTTCCCCCGGCTGTACATCTCTCTCATATGTTGCCCCGATAATATCAAAAGCGCATGTTTCAGATGCCACAACCCAGCTCCCGTCAAGTTTTCCGAGACTGAGAGGTCTGAAACCGTGAGGGTCACGTACAGCAAAGAGCCGGTCTTTATTCATCACAAGCAGCGAGTATGCCCCTTTAATCTGTTTCAATGAATAAATAAGAGCATCCATAATATCATCTTTTTCGGAACGCGCCATAAGATGAACTATTACTTCAGAGTCGATTGTAGTCTGAAAAATAGACCCCTTCTTCTCCAGCTCAAACCTTATAGTTCCGGCGTTTGTCAGATTTCCATTGTGTGACAGCACTATGGGACCGAGTACAGAAGCCGCGCGAAAAGGCTGTGCATTCCGCAGATATGAAGATCCAGTGGTTGAATACCGGTTGTGTCCTATAGCCATGCATCCTGCAAGATTATCGATATGCTCCTGATTGAAGACATCGTTAACCTCACCCATACCTGCGTATCTGTATATATGCTCTCCATCAGAAGATGCTATCCCTGCGGATTCCTGCCCTCTATGCTGAAGCGAATACAAACCGAGATATGTAAGATTGGCCGCATTAGGATTGCCGTATATTCCAAAGACTCCGCACTCCTCTTTTGGTCTGTAATTTTCATCATCTGATACTGATAGATCTTTAAGGTTCATAAGCCTTCCATTTTTAAAACATTTATTTTGATTTAAATCTGAAGCATTTATTATAAAATAACAATATTCTTCCTTAACTTTTCCAAAGTAAGAAAAGATCCATTATCCCCGCCGCCGAAGGCGGCGGGGATTTATAACTTTTATTTTTTACACTAAAAATTATACCAAGGAATTATTACCGGTAAAATAAATATTTTCACTATTCTCCAAGATCCTCTTTAAAATTGATATTCTTGAACATTTTAAAAGGGTCATCGTAAAAACTGATTTCATCCTCTATAACTGCACGAATATTATACCCCTCGTAAAATCCGCTCATTCTGTAATCTTCCAGATCGATCTTTCTTTTTATCCCCTCTGCGCATCTCTTTGAATAGATAGCGTGAAGAGGCTGATATCTTCCGTTTAGTTCAGGAACAACAATATCGTAATAATCTGGAATCTCTGTCATGTACCTGATAAAATCGGTATTAATAAAAGGCATATCGCATGGGAATACGAAAGCCCTCTCCATTTCGATGGATTCTACCGCTGTGTAAATCCCCCCTATGGGCCCGAGTTTGGGGATCAGATCAGGTATAATAATTGCGTCAAGAAATGAAAACTTTTCGCCACCGGGGGCGATAATATAAATTTCGTCAAAAACCGGTTTTACAGCGTCGTACGTATGCTGAATCATAGGCTTACCATTGAAGACGTGGAGAGATTTATCGCTGCCGAACCTTCCGCTTGTACCGCCGGCTATAATACAGCACTTTATATTTTCAGCACTCATTGTTTCCTCAAATTCCGACTTTAATCTTACAGAATACGGTAATGTTAAAATAAATTACCCGAAAGCTGTGATTTAATACTTTTTTCGACATTTCTATAAAGACGCCATGAAGACAACCATTAAACGGTGTAAATTTCTTAAAAACCGGTACTTAAAAAAATATATTCTGCACTTTGCAATGAGGATAAACAAACATCCCGATTATAAAATATTATAAAAAATGACCATGAATAAAATATAGTTATAATTCAAGAATTTTTCTGGATAAAGGGCTATAATTCATTACAGAAATGTAAAATAGATAGGGGCTCCGGCCCCTGTTTTTTAATATAAAAAAACAGGGGTAAATTATCCTTGCAATCAGAAACTGCAATAGATATTTTTTTCAGCCAGAGAGGAACAGAATGAATCAGCAGATTATAGCCATTACCGGGCGGTCCGGCTCGGGCAAAACAACATTGATTGAAAAACTCATAGTTCACTATAAAAATCAGTATAAAAAAGTATCGGTTATAAAGAGCATGAGACATGAATTTGAAACAGATCCCGCCGGGAAGGACACTTTCCGGTACAGAGAATCGGGTGCATCCGCGTCGATTATAACTAACGGCAGAAAATTTGCACTGATATCTGAAAATGACAAGGATGAGAATCCCCTGGAACTGGCGAATCGGTTCTTTACCGATTCTGACATTATAATAATTGAAGGCTTTAAAGAGGGGAATCTGCGCAAAATTGAAGTAATTGGAGATTCAAAAGAACCTGCACTTTTTCATGAAGATAAAAATATAAAAATTCTTGTTACAGATAATAAAATACACAGTGAACTCCCGGTTTTCAGAAGAGATGACATTGAGGGGATTGTAGAAGCAATATCGTCACTCCCCGGCATCTGACTCCATGTAATCCTTAATCCGTTTAAGATCTTCATCTTCAGGTTTCCCTTCGGATAATTTTTTTATATATGAAGAGACACGCTTCTTCTCAAATCTTTTTTCACTGTAGGCACTATCCGCTTTTTTTGTTAAGAGATAGTAATGATATGATTCACTGTATCTCCCCAGATGGAAAAGGGTTACAGACATATTGGAGAGAGCCCTGGCGTAGCCGCCGTCCAGCTCAAGAGATATTTTCAGATGCTCTTCGGCTTTTGCATACTCCCCAAGCCGCATATACGCCGCCGCAAGGTTGTTGTGATAATGTTTCTGCTTGGGATCAATAGATATGGCCTGAGCAAAATATTCCGCGGCTTTATCGGGGTGATTACTCCGCAGCTCCTCCATCCCCTTCTGATTCAGAGATGAAGAACTCTCTACAGCCGCATTGAGTGAAACAGAAAGCAGGAAAGAATAGAAAAAAATAAAAGATAAATATTTCCGCTTCAACGTTTCAGATCCCTTTATTTTTTTAATTTTATAAGAGACGGAAGATAATCCTCCGGCGCATCATAGCCGAGCAGATTAAGAAGTGTTGCAGCCACGTTTCCGAGACCGGGATTTTCAACAGAAAGATCCAGTTCGTACTCTCCGCTGAATTCGGGATCATATATAATTGCCGGGACAGGATTAAGCGTATGCGACGTTTTGTTTTTCAGCTTCCCGGTTTCACTATCGGTCTGGAATTTCCCCGATTTAGCATCAATCTCAAACATCTCATCGAGGTTTCCATGATCTGCAGTTATAAAAGCTGTACCTCCGCTTTTCTTCACCGACTCCAGAAGTCTCTTCACACAGAGATCGACTGTTTCCGCAGCAATCACCGCAGCTTCCAGGTCGCCGGTATGCCCCACCATGTCGCCATTGGGGTAATTAAGCCGTATAAAATCAAACTCACCCGATTCAATAACTTCTATTACTTTGTCTGTAATCTCAGCAGCCTTCATCCATGGCCGTTCATTAAACTCCACCCTGTCCGAAGGGACTTCAAAATAGGTCTCCATCTCTGCGTTGAATTTTTCTGTTCTGTTGCCGTTCCAGAAATATGTTACATGTCCGAACTTCTGAGTCTCGGAGATTGCATACTGCTTCACG
>PGXT01000231.1 GCA_002839285.1 Spirochaetae bacterium HGW-Spirochaetae-5
TAATTTATAATACGACATAATATTTTATCTAAAAAGAGAAGAAAATGTCAATAAAATTTTATGTCTCATTAATTATTAGAGCAAATTATTTTAATATTCAAGCCCCAATCCCCCGGAGGGGCAATGTCATTATGCTAAGAGATTTGTATGAAATATTTTTCTATTCCTTTTTCTCCCCCTTTTTTTATGGGGGAGATGTCGTTTCAGCGACAGAGGTGGAGTAAGTATTATATGCGTAATTTATTCAAAAAACATCCAATGACTTTTCTTTGCTCCCCATCCGCCCGTTGGGCACCTTCCCCATGATGAGATGGGGAAGGGCTAATTTAATAACATTGGGGGACGAAGAGCCGAATTAATTATAACTCACCGACTCACGAGGTACCGGTTCCGAATTAGCCAATTTTTCTTCAATCCATAGACTGACAAGGTCTTCAGCCGCTTTCTTTGCACCCTCAATTCCCAATCCATGCGTAGTTAAATCAAGAGATGGAATATGAGCATAATAATATCCATCGGGAAGGGATCCATCTTCTATTTTCTCAATTAGTATCGAATATTCCATATTTTAACTCCGCTTAACAATATAAATAGATAAAAAGAGTAATCAGGATTAGATGGATTAAAGTGACTACTGAATGAAATAGATAACACTTCAGGCTTCGGCTCCGCTCAGCCAGCGTATAAAACGAACCAAAAACATAGCCGAAGGGTAATTGAGTTTAATTCAATCATTAGCAGTTATAATTACACAATTAAATCAAAACTCTTTAATACTACCGTATCGCACGGAATATCAGAATGGTCCGGCCGATTGTTATCTCATCCCAGTCGTGTAGAAGTTTGGGGCGGAGGAGTTTACGTCCGTTGAGGAGAGTTCCGCAGTCCGAAATCAGATCGTAAAGATAATATCCTCCGTCGATACGCCTGATCCTTGAATGTTTTTCCGAAACAAGCGGATCTTCAATCTGAATCGAATTACCGGAACCGGAACCGATGGTAACCTCATTCTTTATCATCTGGAACTTTTCGCCGGCACCATGATCATCTTTCTGCTGAAGCCAGACCTGCGAATACATAACATCGGGAACCTCCTTCGGAGCGTGTTCATCGAAGGCTTCATTGCGCTGAAGATCATCAATTGAGACTTCACCGGTATAGAGGCCGGGATCGAATCTCTCCCCGCTATCCTCTTCGCGGATCTTTATATACCTGTCTTTGCTCCGTTTCAAAAAGTAAAAAAGAAGACCAAAACGTAAATTCCGCTGTATCACGGTCTTTCAGCTCGCCGTATTTTAAGCGGACTTCAAGAACGTGGCGGCTGTTGTCTCTTTTAACAATAGACTGATAATGGATCTCGTAAATATTTTTGATGCGGGATAGTATAACTTTATAGATTCCGGTAATGCTCTTATCACCGCAGGAGATTAGTGAGCCGCCGGTGAGTTTTGAAACACGGCTAAGGGGTGCGGGATTTTTACAGGCGGAAGATATTATAAAATAAACAGGGATGCCCGTTTCTTTACCGAATTTGATTACATCATCATTCGAGAGACTGCTCCCCTCATCCTTCCCGTCGGTAAAAACAACAACACCTTTACGTGCGCTTTTTACGCGGGAGAGAAACTCAATGGAGTCATATATTGCATCGAACATTACGGTATTTGAACCGTGGCGTTCGACACTTTTAATGCTGTTTATAATCTCCATTTTATTTGAGGAGAAATTATTCAGCAGTTTGATTTTATCGTTAAATCTGAGAACGGCAATTCTGTCATTTGCACCGGCAGAATCTGCTATTTCACCGGCACTCTTCTTAATCTTCTCAAGATACTCTTTGCTTATACTTTTACTCGAATCAATAGCAAAAACAAGATAAAGAGAATCCGTGGAGGATGAAATATCCTTAACTTTTACATAATTAACCCTGAAGCCGTCTTCGTAGACAAGAATGTTCTCCTCGTCAAGGCCGGTAATACCCCTGCTGTCAGGGTCAACAACAGTGAGGTTAAGCTTAACCCTGGGGAAATCGGTTTTAGCATCGATGCTGTTTATATTTATAAACGGCCCTGCTGAAACAGGAACAGCTGCTGTAAGGAGTATAGTTATTATTATAAATATCAGTTTTTTCATTTTTATTTATCTGCCGGAACAGGATTATCTTATTTAATATCGGCAGATTAGTCAATTTAAAGTAATAAAAGTCGGCGCTTTTAGGACATCCTGTCCGCGCCTGACACAGAGCGGTCACGATGAACGCCTGCGGGCAGACGACACGATGTCGTAATCCTGCCCGCCAAACATCTTGTTTGTAGTCCCCCTTGACGAGAAGGGGGAGACTGATAATGTTTAAAAGCAATGGGCGCACGCCCATTGTCCTTTGCCTTTCGCCTTCCCCTTCTCACCAAGGGGAAGGTGCCCAACGGGCGGATGGGGGGGGGGTTACTCAAAATCTTCCTTTTTCAAACCTGACTGCCTGATTATCGACATAAATGTTCCAGTTGGAATCCCCTTCTTGGGATGAGGCACAATAACTATATAACCCTCTTTCACATATTTACAATGACTCCCTCTTTGAGATTTAAATATAAAGCCATTTCTTTCAATAACTGAAATTATATCTTTAGATTATAAAAGTTTAGACATTAACCAGACACTCCCCGATCATAACATTATCAATCTGAGTATAAGCTGAGTGGTCATTATCATCAAAATAAAGCTCCACAGCTTCCATAAGATTAGAAACAGCTTCATCTATTGTTTCTCCAAAACTTGAAACGTCAATATTCAGACACTGAGCCACGTAGTATTTATCCTCTTTCCAGAGAGTATATTTCATGTTCTTCATTGTTTTTCACCTTTGAGTTTTCAAATTTTAAAATATCAGGTTTTGTTATAAAGTATTATATCCGCTGGTAATTGTCAACAAATGTTCCCCCCCCTCTGTCACTACGTGACATCTCCCCCTTGATGAGAAGGGGGAGACTGATAATGTTTGAAAGCAATGGGCGCACGCCCATTGCCCATTGCCTTTCGCCTTCCC
Organism: Spirochaetae bacterium HGW-Spirochaetae-5; assembly: GCA_002839285.1. Classification (GTDB taxonomy): domain Bacteria; phylum Spirochaetota; class UBA4802; order UBA4802; family UBA5550; genus WRGT01. The sequence continues at coordinate 3,044 of PGXT01000231.1, forward strand.
CTTCTCACCAAGGGGAAGGTGCCCGATAGGGCGGATGGGGGAATGTTTATAAAAAAATATCAAAAATATAAAAAATTTTTATCTCTACAATCTTTTTCAATCGTTTACTTATAGAGGTGAAGAAATGCAAAAAAAACATAACACACACGATTCCGGATACAAAAAGCTCTTTTCAAATCCGGTAATTGTCAAAGAGTTGATGCTCTCATTCGTTCACGAGCCATGGGTAAAAGAACTGGATTATGATACTCTCGAACGAATTGATAAAAGCTTTGTTACAGAAGAATTTATTGAAAGAGAATCGGATATTATCTACAGGATTAATTTTAACTCAAAACCGGTATTCATATATATTCTGATTGAGTTTCAGTCTTCTGTTGACCGGTTTATATCTCTCCGAATGCTGCGTTATATTACTGAATTCTACGAATATCTTATATCTGCAAAAAAAGTTAAAAAGCTCCCGCCAGTCTTCCCGGTTATGCTGTATAACGGCGAAAAAAAGTGGACAGCCCCTGTGGAATTCGGTAACCTTGTTGATAAATGTATTCCTGAAGTTTATATACCTGATTTCAAGTACTATAAAATTGCAGAAAACGAATTTTCAAGAGAAACACTATCAGGTATAAAAAATATACTTTCAGCAGTGTTTTATCTTGAAAATTCAGATATGAAAGATATTACAAATGAAATTAAAAACATTGTAAATCTCATAGAGCGTGAAAAACCTCAGGAACTGAGACTTTTCAGAAAATGGATTAAACATTTTTTCTACGGAAATGACGAAATATCAGATAAAATTGAAACAAGTATAAAAGAGATTGAAGAGGTGAAAGATATGCTATCCACAACATTAAAAAAACGGGATCAAATACAGTTTCAATACGGAATTGAAAAAGGAAAACACGAAAAAGCTATTGAGACTGCAATTGCTCTGCTTAAAGACAATATGTCTGTAGATAAGGTTGCAGATATTACAGGATTATCCGTTGAAGAGATAAAAGGACTAAAAGCTTAATACCCCCCCTCTGTCACTACGTGACATCTCCCCCTTTATGAGAAGGGGGAGACAGATAATGTTTAAAAGCAATGGGCGCACGCCCATTGTCCTTGTCCTTTGCCTTTCGCCTTCCCCTTCTCACCAAGGGGAAGGTGCCCTTTAGGGCGGATGGGGGAAAAAAAAGGCGCTCATCACTGAGCGCCCCTTTTTATATCTTTTAAGATATTGTTTTAAGAATTAGAACTTGATAGACATTTTGTGAGAAAGAACATATGCATCAGCTTCTTTACCAGCAAGAACATCTTTAGTCATTGCATAAATCAGCTGTTGCTACATAATCCTTGTTTGTTGCACCATAAGCTACGGCTGCATTAACTCCGATTGCGCCCATTGTAACATCTGCATAAAGCTTGTATACTGACCAACCCATAAGGTTAGCAGAACCTTGTGCTATATAATCATCCATAACTACACAAACATCAAAATCTTCACCCCAGTTATAAACACCGTCTTTTTCGTCAGCTGAAGCATAAGCAAATACGAAACCGACTTTTGCAGGATCAACTTTAGCAAATAGATTTACATATGCACCATAAGTTGTTGAATCAAGAGCTTGTAAAGCAGCAGTTGTTCCAGCACCAACTGCACCTGTAAAAGCTGCAGAATTCTTTGTAGCATCATCATCTAATCCGTCTGAATCAATTACTTTATACTGAAATTCAGATTCGAAACCTATCATTCCGAAATCTCCATTTAATCCTAGAGTCCCAGACATAACTGTTTGGTCATACTTTTTCTTTGAAAAACCAGCAGCATTAAGACCTGCGAAAGCTGTCTCTAAACCACCCTGGTAACCCCATCCTTTTGTTCCATAAGCTACGAGAGGAAGAACTGTTAGAGGTCCAAACTTCATTCTAGATGCTAGATAGTATACAGTTGTATCATCTTTATCTGAAGAAACATTAGCAATAGTCCCTTTTTCATCCTGTTTTTCGTATGTTGCTATGAAAACCATATCAGCAGAAAGTGCACCAATAAACTGAACTCTAGTTACGTTAATCTCTGTGTCGCCGAAAGTAGATGCCCACTGTCCGCCACCCATAAGACCTGTATTCAACTGAAGTGCAGGATGGAATTTGTAGTTAAGATATGCTCTCTCAACGTTCAA
>PGXT01000232.1 GCA_002839285.1 Spirochaetae bacterium HGW-Spirochaetae-5
CTCGGATTACGGTGTTGTTACTCCCTATCCGTACGTTCTATCGGATGAAGATTCAGACGGCATTGTATATCTGACAAATAGTTTAGTGAAACATGATATCACCGGAGGGAGAAACATACCGTCACTTAAACTGATCCCGAGAAATATTGTAATTGGCGCAGGATGCAGGAGGGATACCGATCCTGATGCTTTTATAAATTTTATTAAAGAGGAGTTTGAACTGGCTGGCCTGGATATAAGAGCTTTAAGCTCTTTGGCCAGTATTGATATAAAGCGCGATGAGCCTGCAATGGTTCTGGCATCGGAGTATTTTAATACGGAAAGAATTTTTTATACCGCTGAAGAGATAAGAGAAGTTGAACATCTCTTCCAGAATTCTGACTTTGTAAGGGAGACTACCGGAGCGGGTGCCGTTGCTGAACCATGCGCTTATCTTGCTGCGGGGAGCGGTGGAAAACTCCTCCTGTCTAAAAAAAACAGAAATGGAATGACATTAGCAATAATGGAAAGAACTATTGCGGGGATTGAATAGAAAGTTTATGGGGAAAATATTTATAACAGGAATCGGTCCCGGAAGTCGTGAACATATGAGTATCCGGGCCTGCGAAGTGATTGAGAACTCCGATATTATTGTGGGGTACACAACCTATATTAAAATTCTGGAGAAGAGCTTCAAACTAAAAGATGTCTTTGTCTCAGGTATGAGAAAGGAGACCGATCGCTGCCGTGAGGCCCTGAACCTTGCACTTAGCGGTAAAACCGTAGCTCTTGTCAGCAGCGGTGATTCCGGAATATATGGTATGGCCGGTCTTATGCTTCAGATAGTTGAAGAAAACGGCAGTGATATTGAAGTTGAAGTTATACCCGGGATAACATCATCTTCGGCGTCGGCCGCACTCCTTGGCGCTCCGATTATGCACGATTACGCTTCAATAAGCCTTAGTGATCTTCTTACTGAACATGACCTGATAAACAGACGTATTGAAGCTGCAGCTTCTGCAGATTTTGTTATATGCATATATAATCCTAAGAGCAGAACCAGAGTTGCGGGACTTGCGGAAGCCCGTGATATAATACTTAAACACCGTTCCGGCAGCACACCGGTGGGTATTGTGAAAGATGCAATGCGTGATGGCGAGTCTGCGGTAATCACTGATCTGGACAATATGCTTAATCATGAAATAGATATGACAACTACAATTATTGTCGGTAATTCAGAAACTTTTGTTTCACGGGGGAAGATGATTACACCGAGAGGTTACGGACTTTGATCTGGGTGGTTGCAGGGACAGAGAAGGGGCGGATTCTTGTTGAGGAGCTCTTAAGTTCCGGGTACAAGGTTCTTGCCACTACTGCAACATCATACGGCGGTTCTCTTTTAGCTGCCCATGAGAATCTTGACGTGAAAAATGTTCCGCTTAACAGGAATGAGATGATTATACTTGCAGATGAGTATAAAGTAAGATTGATAATCGATGCAAGTCACCCGTATTCGGAAGAGGTAAAGAAAAATGCTCTGCATGTTTCGGAGACTGCAGGTATTCCGCTTCTTGAGCTTGGAAGATCTCATGTGGCAATTCCCGGCGCGGTGGAGTTCGATTCGTATTCTGATGCGGCGGATTATCTGCACGGTAAAGCAGGGAATGTTCTTCTTACCATCGGATCGAAGAATCTTAAGTACTTCAGAGAGTCGCAACAACAGAAGATATATGCAAGAGTTCTTTCTTTGGAAAGCTCGATTTCACAATGTGCACAATCGGGTTTTGTTCCGGAGAGGATTATCGCAATGAAGCATACTTTCTCTGTCGAGTTCGAAAAAGCTCTGATCCGTGAATTTGATATTAAATTTCTTGTTACAAAGGAAAGCGGAGCAGAGGGGGGAGTTATGGAAAAAGCTGAAGCTGCAGCTCAATCCGGTGTTGAAGTTATAATGATCAGAAGACCGGTCCGTGAATCGGAGAATATATTTTACAATATGGATGAATTAATTTTAAGAGCGGGTGAGATAGTCAATGGGTAAACTGATTTTTGTCACAGGGGGAGCGCGTAGCGGCAAGAGCAGGTTTGCAGAAGATCTGTTTACCGGCATCGATGATGTACTCTATGCCGCAGCGGCAATCCCCTTTGACCGTGAGATGGAGAATAGAATAAGAATACACAAAGAGAGAAGAAATCCTCTCTGGAAAACGGTGGAAGGGTATAATGCTTTTGCTGATAGTATATCTGAATATACAGGTTCATGCAGTTCTCTCCTCTTTGAATGCGTTACAATTATGGTAACAAACTTCATGCT
>PGXT01000233.1 GCA_002839285.1 Spirochaetae bacterium HGW-Spirochaetae-5
GTTATATTGCAATTAATTTTTACTTTTTCTACAGGCTCGTTATATGCTGTAAGCGCATTACTACATGTATTCTCATGTATTTAATTTTAACTTTTTCTTTTTATACCATTCCTCATTGCCGTATAATTTTTCTTCACATTTTTCGCATAAACCATGAGAAAATTGGACATCGGTATGTTCTAAAAAATATTTTTCTAACTGATTCCAATACCCTTTGTCATCTCGAATATTTTTACAATTTGCACAAATAGGTAATATTTTCCGAAGAGTATGAATTTCAGATATATAATCACTTAATTGCTTATTCGTTTCACCAAGGGAGTGATTCATATAAAGCAATTCAAGATCTGTCTCAATTATATTTTGAAAATTTTTCATTAAATCAATATACAACTCTGAATATGAATTTTCTTTGTTATCAAGGACACATATTGTACCAAAAGGTCTTTTGTCAGGCAAATTAATAGGAAATCCTAAATAGGATGACATATTTATTTTTATATCAGGATTATTTCTCCAATTTTCATCAGAAAGAGCATTAGGAACAATTAACATCTTGTTGGTGCTTATAACTGTTTCGCAATATAATCCAGAATCTTTTAAGTGCTCTTTTGCCCCCGGAGTATACGGATTATTTTCGGTTTTGCTCGAAATAAACACGGTAATATCCGTGTCAACAATCCGCATGATAAGACCAGCGGGTACATTTATTATTTTAGCCATTATATCAATAATATTTTGCCACTTTAATTGTATAGATTCAGGAATATCTAGTAAAATTGAAGTTTCATTATTTCTCATATTTTACCTTTAATAATTTTTTTAAATTTGCGAAATTTTATATTCTATAAGTTTACACAAATCAAGAAGTTTTTTGCCACTATAAGTGGCAAGTGTGCCGCAGGCCAAGCGAGGTACTCCGAGCGCAGCGTATAAGCTTTGTTATATGAAGGCGGTGCGCCATATCACAATAAGGCAGGCGACTACAAGGACGTGGGAGCCTGATGTTTTAGAGTATATGAGAACTGTTACATTATCATTTGTTAATTTTAGATTGACATTAAGGTCAATAGGGTAACATAAATTTTATAATCAAAAATTAATAATGTTATAAATTTTACGATACTTTAAATCCGAACTATACCTCATTCTGTGGTAAGTTAGTTATGAAATCGCAAAGGAAACATTTGGTAAATCATATATAAAAAAAAAGGAATTTTTAGAATGAATTCTAATCAAGACAAAGACTCACTTCACAATCTTAAACTTCAGTCTGCCATAATACAGATACTAGTCTATACACCTATTATATATTGGTTTGATAATGACCCATTAAACATATTAATCCCAATAGGATATTTTATTTTATCATTCGTAAAAAAAAGTTTCATAAGAAAAAATATTGAAAATATTATAAGCTTTATTGAAATATTGATTTCAATAATACTAATTTTTTACTTGATAATGTCTTCGCCATCCAGTTTCCTTTATATCTTAGAAAACTCGCTTATATGGTTAATCTCATCGATATCAATGTTTTTTTCAGGTATCGTTTCTCTTTTACGTAACAACAATAAATTTCATAATATAATCAATGGATTGAATTCCAAATCACTTGGAAAGATTTTTCTATTATATTACTGCAAAAAGGAACTTAAGAATATTCATAAAACAATTCCATTAACGAACAACGATAAGAAGAACATAATGATACAAATAACAATAACTCGTCAGATTGTAAAAGCATTATTCATCGTAATTTGTTTTATAGCAGTAATATTTGGTCCTGGTCTTTTATTTTTAAGGGAGAGACAAGGTTTTGTTCTTTTTGCATTTTCATGGTTGGTACTCTTTTTATTTTTTATCTCATACCATGTTCATTTTTTTAACAGACTATCATCGCTTAAGAAAGATCTGAAAAGTAATAACAAATCTGTAATACATGAAATTGTTCAGGAAAAATTTGTAAGAGTTTTTAAACCTGAAGATGTCGGACATTATTTATCAATGCTCGAAAATAATTTTATGGTAATGCCTAATATTTTTGATATGTTCAATATCAATGACATTTTACATCTTGAATATCTTCCAGCTTCAGGGGTGGTCCTTAACTTTTATCGAAGTGAATCATCAGAAAAAGGTGTCGGTAATGACTTGAAAAATAATGGTATAGAAATACATGACCCTGCAGGAATAAATCAAGCAAATAGAAGGTATTATAATGAAGCAGGATGTTATTCTACGATTGTATCTGGTGCTATAATTTTTTATATTGTTATGATCAGTGATAAATTTTTAATAAAACCTGAAAGAATTACAGCGGGAGAGTATATCTTCCTTGATATAATTATTATTATTCTTTTGTTCTTTCTCAATCAAACTTTAAATAGTTACAAAAAGTCTCAAATGTATGACTGATAATTGTTTTCCAAATATTCTAATATTGTTTTTGTATACTGTAAGGCGGGCAGGACGCCCGTTTCTTTGTTGTTAGTTCAAACCAGTCAAGCACCGCTTTCATATAACGTCTTGGCTAAACGACGTTTGCCAAGGCACTGAAAATTTTATACTGAATTAGTTTTTAAAAATCAAGAAGTTTTTGCCACAATTAAGTGGCAAATGTGGCGCAGCCCAAGCCGGTACTTCGGCGCCGCGTTTAGCCTTTGTTATATGAAGTTTTTTGCCCCCGCCTTGCACGACGATCTTTTATTTTTTTATTCTTTTGACTTTTTTATCTTTAACAAATTCAAGTTTATAATGTAGGACTGAAAGAATTGGAGTTAGTGTATTCAAACTGATGTTAGAACTTTTACCTGATCTTAGATTTTGAATCATTGTTGGTGAGACACCTGACTCTTCTGCTAGCTTTCTAACAGAAATTTTATTTTCTTCCATTGCTTCAATAAGAAATTCAGAAATAAGGAATTTTTCATATCCTTTTTCAAACCCTGCTTTCCATTCTGGGTCTTGCATGAGTTTGTCGAATGTACTTAACTGTTCAGGGGCTTTATTCTTCTTCATAATATTTTCCTTCTTTGGTTCTTCGAATATAACTTTCTTTATAGTTTAATGCTTTAATTTT
>PGXT01000045.1 GCA_002839285.1 Spirochaetae bacterium HGW-Spirochaetae-5
AGTTTCAACCTGATTAACTCCCCACTTCATAAGCTTTTTTATATCTTCCTCTTTTAATTGCACATTAGGCGCAACAAGTACATTATCGCTATCGATATAAACAGCCTGACTGAAAACCATTCCAGGTTTCAGATCTTCAACTGATATTTTCTTCATTTCAGCCATTCAATAGTCCTGAATTATTTAATTTCCGTCTGAAATCAGAATTAATACGGTAACAGTATGCCATAACTACAGACACGGCCCCGAAAAGAGTTTCCGGTATTACATCACCCGCTTTAAACTTCGATAATATTTCAGCAAGATCATCATCTTTGTAAATAGTAATATTCTTTTCCATTGCAATTTTCAGCAATTTCTCTGCCAGAATACCTCTTGCAGAGGCAATTATCTTCGGTGCATCCTTATCGTATTGTAATGCAACACTTTTCTGCATAAATTCCCTATATTAAATGATATCTACTCATAAACTGGTGGTGAAATTCCTCTCCGCCGCGCCGTTGGCGCGGCGGAGAGGAATTCCCACGGATTTTTAAGCTGCTACATTAAATAATTCAAGCCTTAATATTAAAACCGCTTTTAGTGTAAAAATCAAGACTCCAGAGTTCTAATTTATCAACTATTTTTTTAGAGTCAAAATAACTGATTATACTTTTTTTTACTCCGCTTATTCCAAGCAGCTCTCTCAGGTCATCATCCCTTTCTTTCATAAAAAGGAGAAAATCCTCTTTTTCTGATAAAAAGTTTATCGTCGCAATATCTTTGTCAGTCTTAACAAAAACTCCCAGACTCCCTGCCGCTGAAAGGTCAAATTTAAAAAAAATCGAATTCTCTTTAAGAATATATTCAATACGGGAAAAACTGTCATCGTCGGGAAATACCAGCTCGCCATACATCTCACTATTTTTATCTTCGTCAAAAATAAGATCAAGCATAAGATAAAAATCTGATTCATCCTCTTTCAGCACATTGCATATATGTTCAGCTGATTCTTCAAAGTGAACACCCGGTTCACCCTGCTGATTAAGGGGTTTCCTCCCTGTCATGTTCAGCATAAACTGATATGCCGCAAAAAGTACAGGATTATATTTGCTGTATACCAGATAGCTCAAATCAATTAAAGTCTGAAAGGGAACCCCTTTAAGCAGCAGACGGTTAAAAAATGCCGATGTATTTTTATCTTTCCGCTCATCCTTTTTCAAACCTAGAAGAAAGAGATTGATTTCCGTAAGATCATGTTTACCTGTATTAATAAACCGGGCTAAATTCTGAAGCGATGTATTTTTCACCTCATCCTCGTGAAGCATTGCAAAAGGGGATAAGAACCGGAATAACTTTTCCGCCGGATCATTCTCTTTCAGAGAAAACTGAATCATTTCACGGGTTTTGGCAGTAAGAATAAGTTCAATATTTTTCTCATTCGGGACGCCATTGGTAAACTCAGCAGTAATAATCCTCCCTCCAAGATCAAGCCGGGCCTTACTCCCCTCGCTGCTTATCACTTTAGCAGAGAGAATATCTCCGGGATTAATATTTTTCAGAAGCGAGCCCAGCTCCCTGGCGGATGATATATTTACCGATATTCCATGGCTACCTGTTATCTTCATCAAATAATAATCTCTGTTTCTCTATTTCACTCTTAACCGGTTCATAACTCTTCCGGTGGATCCGCGAATGACCGTTACATGCAAGTGATGCCATATGGTCCCGCGTACCGTAACCTTTATTGCCGCAGAAACCGTAACCCGGATATTTGCAATCGAGTCTATCCATAAGCCGGTCCCTTAAAACCTTGGCCACTATAGATGCCGAAGCAATGGATATGGACCTGTTATCCCCTTTAATTACGGATATGAAGGGAATTTCAAATTTAAATTTAAAATTTCCATCCATAATAATAATATCAGGTTTAACCGGTGAATTTGCAAGAAGTTTATGAATCCCCTTCTCTGTGGCGATATTGATATTTGTGCTGTCAATTACTGTATGAGATACAAAAGCTGAAGTATATGATAAAGATGAATTCATAATTAAAGGTAGAGCGTCGGATCTTTTTTTTGCAGATAATTTCTTTGAATCGGCAATGGATTTAATTATCACTTCAGGTGTATCATAAAACACCGGGACAGGATAAATAACCATGCCGAGAGAGAGCGGTCCGGCAAGAGCTCCACGCCCTGCCTCATCTATCCCGGCAATAATTTTATAACCTTGAGAATAAAGATCTTTCTCTATGGAAAAATCGGGGCCTGCAACTGATAAATCAGAAAGGGGCGACATAGCTGTCAACCCCCTTAAACGATTTTAACGGCAATACGGGATTGCCGTAATTATCAAAGATAAAACTATTCAGCAGCCTGAACATCAGAAGGAGCAGCAGCACCCTTTTTTTCTTTCTTAACTGATTTCATTCTTCTTTCTTTAATCTTGGCAGCTTTACCTTTAAGATCTCTAAGAAAATAAAGCTTGGCTCTTCTTACTTTACCTTTTCTTACAACTTCAATTTTAGCTATTTTTGGTGAGAATACAGGGAAAATTCTTTCCACTCCCACATCAAAAGATATCTTTCTAACTGTAAATGTTTTACTGATACCTTTATTATCAATTGCTATTACAATTCCCTCGTAAACCTGAACCCGCTCTCTGTTACCTTCAATAATCCGGTAATGAACACGGATTGTATCGCCGATTTCAAATTCAATAGTTCTTTCTAAAGGCATTATATCCTTTTCAATTGCCTGCATTATATCCATTTCGGTCACTCCCCTAATATTAATCTCATAAGATATTTTTTATAAAGATCGGGCCTTACACCCTTAGTCTTTTCCACTTTTTTTTCATGCCGCCACTGTGCAATTTTTTTGTGATCACCCTCTATTAAAACTTCAGGTACACACATCCCTTTAAAATCATAGGGTCTTGTATAGTGCGGGTACTCCAGAAGATCCGATTCAAAGCTCTCTTCAACAAGAGAGTCTTTATTAGACATAAATCCCGGTACATACCTTGCGACAGCATCTGTAATTACTAAAGCGGCATACTCCCCGCCTGATAAAACATAATCTCCGATTGAAACTTCTTTATGTACAAAGCGTTCAATAATTCTCTGGTCAATCCCTTCATAATGCCCGCAGATAAGAGAGATTTCACTTAGATTCCCCAGCTCTTTTACAAGCTCCTGCGTAAGGGGTGTTCCCGATGGAGAGGTATACAAAATACAGCTTCCACCCTTCTCATTTGCTTCAATCGCTTCAAACAGAGGAGAAGGTGTCAGAACCATTCCTGATCCCCCTCCATATGGATAATCATCACATCTTCTGAACTTATCTTCTGAATAATTCCTGATGTCTATGATCTCAAATTTTATAATTCCGGATTCAACCGCTTTTCCCATTAACCCTGATCTGGAAGGTGAATGGAAAAATTCCGGAAAGAGTGTGTAAATCCTAAAAATCAAGCAACCCCTCAACAGGGTTAATTTCAATCGTCTTTTCAGATATTCCACTGGTATCAACCATCTGGTCGATAAAAGGAACCATTACGGTTTTTTTCTTATTATCTTCGATAACAAGAAGATCACCTGAACCGCCTTCAAAAATGTCTACAACTACACCAAAATCTCTGCCTTTATACTTCACAGTACACCCGATAATATCCCGATAAAAAAAAGTATCTTCATCAAGTTCAGATTTTATACTGTCTGCAGTCGCTTTATCAATAAATATTTCAACGCCGTCGAGCAGCTCAGCGCTGTTTCTATCATTTACGCCTTCAAGCTTAAGAAGAGCAGTCCGTTTCTTCACAGGATTAAAACTGCTTATCACGTACTTCTTAAATCCTTCTTTCAGCCCCAGAAAAACAGTGTTCCCTTTTTCAAATCTTTCAGCAATATCAGATATGACATGAATCTTAAGTTTCCCGTCCAGGCTGTGGGCACTTTTAATCTTAGCAATTCTGAGATAATTATCGTCGAGGCTCAATCAAGAATTTCCAGTACAACTCTCTTCCCGGATTTTGTGGCAGAGGCGTTGATGATTGTTCTCACAGCACGTGCAATTCTGCCATGCTTGCCAATTACTTTCCCGATATCCTCTTTTGTCACTTTCAGTTCAAGAATTGTTGATTTTTCACCTTCAATTTCCCTTATTTCAACCTGCTCGGGATGATCTACAAGAGATTTTACCATATAACCTACAAGTTCACTGTAATTCATTACCGTCTCCTGATAGTTTATTTAGCGCTTGTAAACTTTTGCCAGATTCCCGCTTTCTTCAGAAGCTCTTTTATAGTATCAGTTGGTTGTGCACCAAGATTAAGCCATTTTAATACTTTCTCTTCATCAACTTCAAACTGCTTCTCTGCAACGATAGGCTGATACTTGCCCACATACTCGATAACATCACCATCTCTCTTTTTTCTGCTGTCCATAGCAGCCACTCTGTAGAATGGTTTCTTCTTTGTTCCAACTCTCTGTAAACGAATTTTAACCGACACTAAGCCCACCTCTCCTGATATAGTTAGGGTGTAAATTATTTTTAACCCTGATTTTTTTGTCAACATTAATTACCCGAGCGCTGCTTTTTTTAGCTTTAACGCACTCTGATTAATGTCACCTCCTTTAAAGAGCGAACTCCCTGCAACTATCACATCCGCTCCCGCAAAAACAACTTCTCTAATATTCTCTTCGCTGATTCCACCGTCAACCTGAATTTTTACATCGGAACAATCTGCGGAAATCAGATACTCTTTTAATCGTGCAATCCTTGAAACAGCATTTTTCATGAAAGACTGCCCGTAAAAACCGGGATCAACGGACATAATCAATATCATATCACAATATTCCGAAAGATCAAAAACAGCCTCAATGGGGGTCGCGGGATTTAAAGCCAAACCTGATTTTATCCCGTTTTCCCTGATAAGTTTAAGGCTTCTTGCGGGGAATCTTGTGCTTTCATAATGAATTACAATATATTCAGGTTTAAGCTCGATATATTTCTCAAGTGAATTCTCCGGCTTTTCTATCATTAGATGAACATCCAGAGGGATATCCGTGTGTTTTTTAAGATCTCTTATAAATCCGGGCCCGAATGTAAGATTAGGTACAAAATTTCCATCCATTACGTCCAAATGCAGAAGATCGATAACTCCGGGATCGAATCCCGCAACATCGGCTCCCATGGTGGAAAGATCCCCTGCAATGATAGAGGGGGATATCATTATTTTTTTAGAATTCATCTACATTAATACTCAATACCCTGATATTTTTCTTATCTCTATTGATAAAAATCTTCGCATTACCCACTCTCTGGAAGAGAAATTTAATCTTCTGTCCCGGACCTGAAGGGGCAGAGAATCTTATCCGCTTTGAATGATTATCTTCAATGTATGCCTCATAAAGACCCTGTGGCTGATCTGAAGGAACGGTGTACTCTACAAGTTCATATGCAAAATAAGGATGCTCAGTTAGAGTGTAATAATTTACTGAAACAGTAAGAATTTCTCCATCTTTCAGAATTGTATCCGGATTTATACTCTGGCTGTTTATAAGACCGCTTTTGCTCATATCATTTGTTTTTACGATATCCTGATTAACAATTACCCCTTTAGCCATTAACAGATCGTAACATAAATCAATAGACTGCCCGACAACATCGGGCATCTTCTTATCAGCTCCAGCTGAACCGCTCGATACAAGGAGATTTACTTTAACATCGGGTGAAATTTTTGATCCGGCTTTCGGCGACTGGTCAATAACGACGTTAGCAGCGGTTTTCTCCGAAGGTATATATGAAATAACACCGGTACTTATTGAAACTGATTTATCCTGGTAATGAAGATTCTTCAGTTTATTAATTGCAATGGGGAGCTGTGAACCGGTAAGACTGGGAACATCTATAAAAAATTTGCTCCTGCTCACTGTAAGGGTGATTTTACTCTCTTCAAGGGCAATTCTTCCGCTTTCAGGATACTGATTTAATATAATACCATCTTCAATATCATAAACATCAACAAATTTTAACTCAGTTCTGAAACCTTTTCTCGCAAGTCCATTGCTCACATCAACAAATCTTTTACCGGTTACCTCGGGAACCCTTATTTCCGGTGCCGATTTTGTAAGAAAAATCAGTATCATCGTAGACATAAAAAGATAAACTGAAAATCCCGCAAAAAAAATCAGGGCGAGCCTTTTTACCGGTTTAAAATACTTAAACTCGACCTTTTCAGCATCTTTATTTTTATCAACGTCGCTATTCATATATTACTCTCGTAGTTTACTATAAAATATCCGCTAAACCTTAAGTAAGCTTGCTTTTTTGCTGTATTTGTCAATAAAATAACTCAGGTTTTTTATAAAATAAGATATAACTGGTTATTTTCAGGTGGTAATGATGACATTCACCTTTGCCCCCGCACCACCGGAGTTGACTTGTACCCGCATCTTTCTGTGTAGCCCATGACATCCGGAGAAGGCCCCCTAAATCCCCGGTCGTTGGACTTTTAAAACAATATTGCAAAATTCATTCATTTTAACATAGTTTTTAAAATAAATTTCTTTAAGTCCCCCTCCGGGGGATTTAGGGGGCTGCTGAGAAGTGTAAAATCAGCCCCTGAAGGGGGCTTGCTTGATGGAGACTGGTATTCACCGCCACTTTATAAGTATTACTCAATCTTTATCTAAAGAAATAACTTTTTTTTATCGACAAATAATTAATTGTACTATAACTAGAAATGTTAAAATTTTTATAAACATAATTAAGAGCATAAACCGGACATGGATAAAATTAAAATACTGCTTATTTCCGATCTGCACCTGGGTATAGAGAGCGTAAATCCTCTGATATCAGGTGAGGAGAGACTGAGTACATTCAGGAGAATTATATCTCTTGCTCAAAAGCATGATATTCTTCTGATTGCGGGTGATCTTATACATGACGGAGATATAGACGCGGAGTATTTTAATATTCTAAGAAATGAGTTTTCATCACTGCTGGATAATGGTGTAGAGATTTTCTATACCCCGGGTCCGGGAGAAATAAACCCGAAAGGTAAAATTTATCCGGCTGTATCGGAAATAAACACAACTTATACCTTTTCAGATAATAAAGACGAATCGGCTGTTAAATCTTCAAAGGGTAATATCTTTATTTACGGATTACAGTGCAGTAGCGCGCAAAACGGATGGAATATCAGCCGGAAAGAATCGGAAGGTTTCCACATAGGTTTATTCCATGCTGATTTTAATCCTCAAATTAATGAAGCATCTGATGCAATGTGCATTAAAAAAGATGATATAAAAAAAATGAACATGGACTTTTATGCTCTGGGGCGAAACCATAATTTTAAGATGTTCCGGTTCTCTAATAGAATTCTCGGCGCTTATCCGGGGAGCCCCGAACCATGCTCCATTGATGAAACAGGGGACAGATTTGCCGTGTCAATGGAGATTGATAAAAATATCCTCAATAACATTAAAAGAATGGCGGTAAATACCGTTAAAATTCTCAGTGATGAAATAGACTGCAGTACTATTATCAATCAGAATATCCTTTTTGAGAAAATCAAGTCCACGTACCCGGAAAACAGTATCGTAAACATTCTCCTCTCCGGTGAACGTGATTTTATAATCGAAAATAATTTTAAAACTGAACTTTCAGAATATTTCAGAGGATTAAAAATTACAGATATATCTCTACCCACTCTGAAAATTATGATTGATGAAAACATAGGCAATCCCTCTCTAGAGGGTATCTTCTTTCAGATACTGAACCAGCGCATAAACGGAACCGGCAAAGGGAAAATCAAAAACGAAATACTTGCCGGAATTATTAATGAAAAACAGATTCGCGCCAGGAGCGAGGGGGCTATACTTTGCGATTTTTAAATCTGAAACTCTCTTCACCTGAAACGGGGGATCTGGAAATTGAATTCACCGGAGGACTTAATATTCTGTCCATTTCCGATGATAAGATCTTTTCACTCATTACTCAAATCCCATTTTCAGGAATATTCAGAACAGAAAATAACGATTATAATAATCAAATCGATAACATTTCATGCACGATAAATGCTTCATCCGCTTTATCAGCCGGCAGCATCCGTTTTACTCTCAAAGTTGGACATTTTTCCAGAGAGGAGTATGATGCTTCGGGAGAATGTATAAACAACAAGCACTCCGGAACTGACGGCTCTGAATACAGCAATATATACACATCGGATGATTTTCTTACGTCATCATTTTTCTCAATCGGGCAGATTCAGAAACAGAGCGACCCTGTTTTTGACAGGGAGAAAGTGAAATCTCTCCTTGTTAATAATGAACTCTGCGGACTCAGCTTCTCTTTTTTCCGTCATAGAGAAAATATAATGCTGCAGCTGACGAAGGAGCTTACATCGCTAGACAGGGAGAAACAGCTTCTTGAACTGAAAAAAATGAAAAAGGAAAAACTACTTAAAGAGATACACCTTTCCGAAAGAGGTCTTCATAAACTTGAAAAAAGAAAAGAATCTATTCTAAAGTATAAAACAGGTCTTAATGATATTTTATCAAAAATTGAAGAGCGGAACAGAATTTCATCACGGATTAATAATCTGAAAAAAGATCTCATCGAATTAAGGGAAATCAAAGAAAAAATAGACTCTGTGGAACATAATCTTAAAGAAAAATTTTCACATTTTTCTGAAAAAGGGAATGAACAGATACCCGATCTTGAACAGATACAGCAGGCTTTCAACTCTTTCAGGGATATAAATGAACAGCTGGATAAATTCTCTTTGAATAAAAAATTTTATTCAGGTTGGGCTTTACGTATTATAGCCTCCATGATTATTTTTTCAATAACTGCTTTGCTGTTCATGATATTTACATCTTCAGGATCATATATACTCGGATTAACATCAGCGGGCGCTGCGGGGAGTGCCGGAATTACTGCTCTATTCTACTCCCTGAAAATCAGAAAACTCCATCCGGCGGAACTGCTGGAACAGAAAAAAAACATGGAGAATTCGCTCATCGAACTGCTGAAGAAAAATCACTTCTCGGTTGATAACTGCAAAACCGGAGAACTCTATGAAATTCTCTTCCAGTACTTTGAAGATTTCATAAACTACAGAGATATAAGTTATGAATTAGCAGATTTAAAGAAGAAAATTTCAAACTCGGCAAGCCTCATTGAAAAAGAGAAAAAACTTCAAGCCTTTAATGATGAGATTGAAAGCATAAATAATTCTATTGGTGAATTAGTTGAAAATCTTGAACTGTCAATTCACCCGAAACCCGGAGTTGACAGCATTGACAAAACCATTCATGAGATAGATGAACTCTTTGAAGAGAATGAAAATGAAATAAAAGACAAACAGTCTCTAATAGCAAAATTCAATGAAGAGATTGAACAGTATGACAAAGGGGATAACAGCGAACTCTCTCTGGATCTAAAACTGAATGATATACTTACACAGATAAACGAATGCAGCGAAAATATTGAGCATATAAAATTTTTAAATTCAGTTTTCACCGAGTCCGCCGGAATATGGAGTGCAGGCAGACTGGAGGAACTCTCCCTGAAAACTCTGGATAAATTTTCAGATCTGACCGGCAATTCTTTTATAAGGGAGGATATTGCAGATACCATTAACAATATTTTATTAACATCGGGCGTAATAAAAAATGAACATAAAGGATTAAAAAAATATATTGCCTTTTCTTTAAAAGCTGCTCTTTCTGAAATGCTGGTAAAGGGTGACCTTCCGCCTGTTTTTATTATCAATCCCTTTACCGCGGAAAATGAATTTGCCGACAATATGAAAAAATTATTGCCTGATTTGTTTCCTGAAAGACAGGTGGTAGTAATAATACCGGATAATGAACCGGACCTCAAAGGAAATTTAATTACTCTTTAAAATAACATATGGATAATAATGGACAATTGACATTTTCCGATGACCCTCTGCTGCACGACAGTACAGAGATATATCAGCTCATCTCCGAGGGGAACTTTCAGGAGGCGATAAAAAAAACTGATCAGCTGATGAATATTAATCCCGATTACCCTGGAGTTGTTGAAGCATACAGAACCGCCAAGTTCTGGGCAAACAGGGAAAAAGAGATAAAAAAAACCGGCGAAGGGAAAAAAACTGCCGACTTCCTTATGGAGGAGTGGAACGCCTTCGACGATTACGCGACATATAAAGAGATGAAAGCCTCCTCGGCATATAAATCCGCCATGCGTTATATATTCTTCAAAGCTGCGGAACAGTATAAACTTGCATTCCAGCATAACGAAGAGACCAATGATAAATTTGATCTTCTGATAAATCTTGGTGAATGCTTCCTGCGCCTTAAAGAGCACAAACTGGCCATTGAGACTCTTGAATACGCAATGACATCATATAAAAGCAACGCCAAACTCCTCTTCATTCTCGGAGAATCCTACTATCATGCCGATGATATCCCCAAGTGCCTGCTATACATGAGAGAGGCATTCCAGATAGATCCGTCACAAATTGACATGTCTCTCATTGAAGCTAAACCGATTACAGAGATTGTCAACGCCATTCAGGATAGCGGGAAAAATGTCAGAGATGTGAGAGAGTGGATACCGGTATTCGGATTTCTCACTGATATTTTTTATGTGAGAAGAAATCTGAACAAACATCAGGTTGAATCTCTTAAGCGGGAGGTGTTCAATCTTGAAAACAGTTTTACAAGAATGAACAGTGATGATATTGAAGCTACAAATATCCTTCCCAGAATTATAAACAAATATCTCTGGCTGCTCGATTATTATGAACACCAGAATATCAATATTGAAAACAGTGACCAGATTAACAAGAGACTTCTTTCACTTGATAAAGATCTGTTTCAGGAGTTTTTCAACAGATCCTCTTCTTATAAAAAATATTAGAAATACAAAACTGCAATATTCTGCCTCCATCTATCGAAGGCAGCTAATTATTATTGAGGGCACATCGCGAAGCATCCGCGCCACTGCTGATTAATTGCTCCCTGCCACACCATTGCCACAGCCGGGAACAATTAATCAGAATTAAAAAGTATGAATTTATGCTCTAAAATTTTATTTAATATTTTTTTATTGATTTTTTCGATAATATAAGCAGAGATATAAAAAGTTTGCAAAACACAGCTATTAATACATTTGTGGTATAAATAATTTTCTGCTGCGTAAAATAAATTAATTTCTGGAATAAATGATGAGCGGATTTACAATTATATCTTATCCTACACAGACTGCTGATAATCTGCTATCCCTGACAGATACAAGATCAAGATATATGCTCCCCATTGGCGGCAGATTCAGAGTTATTGACTTTACAATCCGTAATTCAGTATCCTCAAATGCCGATGGCACAATAATTTTTAACACGCATGAAGATCAGCTTCAGTCCTACCTGGATGAATACGCCGAAGAATCTACTGAAAAAAAAGAACATAAGATAACAGTACACCCGTCGGTAACATCCGATGCGGAAACAATCCTCGAAACTATAACAAATACCGAGACTTCATACTTTGTCCTTTACAACGGGGATAATCCGTCTATAATAAATCTCTCGGCGGTATTTGAAAAATTTAAATCATCAAAAAAGAAAGCTCTGCTCATTAAGCTTAAGATAAATGAAAAAGCATCCATGGCATATAAAGTTGTCATATGTGATAAAAAAACACTTATAGCGCTTATTAAGAAAGCGATCAAAGAGAAGAGCCGATCGCAGAACTTTTTTGAAATGATAATAAACTCTCTGATCCATACCGGAATTAACAGCACAATCCTTGACGCCTACTACTGGCCGATAAACAGCGTAACTGATTACTACGCGCTGAACAGAGAGATTATCTGGAATAAGGAGATTTCAGAAATTCTCACAAGAGAGAAAATTATAAAAAGCAAAATAAAATCTGACCGTTTTGCCCTGCTGGATGAGAAGTGCGCCGTGAAGAATTCATTCATCTCTGATTACTGCTATATAAACGGAAAAGTTGAAAACAGCGTAATATTCCCCGGTGTGGACATTGAAGAGGGAGCAACTGTTATAGACTCAATCATACTCCCCTTTGTAAAAATAGGTCCCGGTGCCAGAATTATTAATACCATAATTGATGAGTCAACAGCCCCTGAAGAGAAAAGATTAAATGCCGGCCAGAACTGCAGAATAGGGAGTGACGAAAAACTTATTAAAAACAATAATTTTCCGGCCACGCTTAATTCCAGTATTACACTTATCGGGAAAAATAATTACATAAAAGAGAGCGTATTTATCGGCGCCGCCTGCTATGTTGCATCTGAAGCTGCAGAAGATTATTTTAATGAAAAAACACGTCTGAATGACGGAGATTGCATTTTTAGAAAAGAACCCCCCGCTGATAAATAGCTGTTTTTCAAACAAATCATAAGTAATTACACTTTTTTAGCAATATTTCCTGAACATCTATTCTGGTTATAAATAGAAAAACTATTATCCCCTCTGTTTTCGGCAGCGGGGATAATAGTTTATTTTAAATTTAAAATAATTAAATATAAACACTTTTTTTTTATAAATTTTTTTGAAAATATTGACAAATTTTATTTAAAAAGTTAGTTGTAACTAATATTATTTAATATATCTAATATAATATTAAATGGAGGATAAATTATGCCACTATCAGAAGTTTTAAGCGGAAAAACAGGAATAATCACCGGAATCGACTCCGGAAAGGGTATATACAGACGTCTTGCATCTATGGGTGTTTTTGAAGGGAGAGAGATAAGCATTATTTCCAATAATCTCCGTACTCCTGTTCTCATAGAGTCCGCAGGGAGAAAAATGGCCATCGGAAGAGGAATGGCTGCAAAAATTCAAATGGAGATTAACTAAATGAAGAGCATACGAGTTGCCCTGGCCGGGCAGCCCAATGTGGGTAAAAGCACTCTATTCAACTCCTTAACCGGATTTAACCAGTGTGTAGCCAACTATCCCGGAGTAACAGTTGAATGCAGAGAGGGTAAAGCAAGACATGACGACAGGCTTTTCGATTTCATCGATCTCCCCGGCACTTATTCAATAAGCTCATTCTCCCCTGAGGAGAAAATCGCCGTAGATGTGATCAATGACGAAAAGCCCGATCTTATTGTAAATATTGTAAACAGCGCCAATCTTGAACAGAATCTGTATCTCACATCTCAGCTTCTGGAGCTTAATATACCGCTGATTCTCTTTCTCAATATGAGCGACATCGCTGCTTCAAAGGGAATATCAATAGACAGCACCCTTCTCTCAAAAAAACTCGGTATCCCGGTTATTTCAGGAGCTGCAATAAAGAAAAACGGAATTGAAGATTTAATACACGAGATTATTAATACATACGATAAGGGTACTCCTCCCCGGTCGCTGAATTATAATTCTGAACTTGAAGCTGATCTTGAAAAACTCGCTTTATCAATTAAATATAACACCGGTTCAGAAAATCCAAGATGGGACGCAATACGGTTCATCGAAGAGGATACCCCTTACAAAGAAGTTGACGGCACAATCAATGAACTTGCCGAGAAAATAAAAACCGGAATAAAAGACAGAACCGGATCTGAACCCTCTGAACATTTCTTAAGAGAGCGGTACCGAATAATTACAAAATTCGCAGCTGAGTGCATTAAGCAGGAGAAAGTAAAAAAGAAACCGGTAACAACACTTCTCGATTCAATATTTATGAGCAGATTTACAGCTATACCGTTATTCTTTGTAATGATATATGTTCTGTTCCAGATTGTATTTACCCTTGGTGACCCGATGATGGGATGGATTGAATCTCTCTTCGGATACATTTCAACTTCAGTAAGTTCACTTTGGCCCGATGGTTCCGATTCTCTGCTACGGTCTGTAATTGTTGACGGGATAATTGCAGGGACCGGAGGTGTTCTTGTTTTTACTCCAAATGTATTTCTGCTGTTTATGGGGATAGCATTTCTGGAAGGAACCGGCTACATGTCCAGAGCTGCCGTAATAATGGACAGATACATGTCGAAGACGGGACTTTCAGGTAAGAGTTTTATACCCATGGTTCTCGGTTTCGGATGCAATGTACCGGCCATTATGAGTACAAGAATTATAGAAAACAAATGGGAGAGATTTGCCACAATTCTATCCATACCGTTTATGAGCTGCAGCGCCAGGCTCCCGGTTTATGTTCTGCTGATCTCGGCATTCATCGAAGATCAATACAGAGCATTGACCCTTCTGGGGATATATCTCACAGGAATTGCGGCGGCGATGATAACCGCAAGGACTCTCCGCTCCACAATTCTGAAAGGGGACGAGAATCCGCTCCTGATTGAACTTTCGGACTATACCCTCCCGTCAATGAAAAGTATATTTATGCAGACATGGGATCGGGGTAAACACTTTCTCGAAAGAGCGGGAACAGTAATTCTTGCCACGAGTATTATCCTCTGGGCGCTGACAGCATTCCCGAGGTTTAATCCGGCCGAGAGCAGCCTCAGTGAAGCAGAAGCTGCAAAGATGCAGGTTGAGCAGTCATATATGGGGCGTGTGGGGAAAGTGCTGGAACCCGCTGTAGAGCTTATGGGTGGAGACTGGAGAGCCGGCAGCGCTTTTGTAGCTTCAATGGCTGCTAAAGAGGTTTTCGTTTCTCAGATAGGAATTCTATTCTCTCTGGGCGAGGTTACTGAAGAAGATACAACTCTTAAACAGAAGATAAAAGAGACCTATTCGATTCCGGCAGTTCTTGCTTTTATACTGTTTACGCTTTTGTCGGCACCGTGTCTGGCAACATTTGCAATTATTAAGGCGGAAACGGGTCAATGGAGATGGGCTTTC
The DNA here is from genome assembly GCA_002839285.1 of Spirochaetae bacterium HGW-Spirochaetae-5. GTDB lineage: Bacteria > Spirochaetota > UBA4802 > UBA4802 > UBA5550 > WRGT01. Next base: position 14,827 of record PGXT01000045.1, read on the forward strand.
TTCCAGTTTGCCTTTATGACAGTTATAGCATTTTCATTTTCTGTCATTCTCTATCAGGCAGGTACATTTTTAATGAAGATTGGAGTTTAACATGGAAAATATAATCTTTGGAATAATAATACTCTCTGCAATAATATATGCTGCTTATAGAATTTACAAAAAAATAAGCCTGTTTATTAAAATGAGCAGAGGGGAAAAGGATACAAGCTCCTGCAGCGGATGCAGTTCATGCCCCACTGCAGGGACATGCGGAAAAATTCACGACATCTAAATAAATCCTGGT
>PGXT01000046.1:0-18578 GCA_002839285.1 Spirochaetae bacterium HGW-Spirochaetae-5
ATAGGGCAAAGCATAGTTCTCGGCTATTTTCTTAACAAGAGATTTTACAACCTCTATGTCGTCAATCTTTTCTCCAAGAAACAGATGAACAACTGTCCCTCCGGTGAATTTAGTCTGAAGTGAATCCTGATGATCAAGAACTTCAAAAAGATCATCTGTATATGAAACAGGGAGATGCACCGAATTTGTATAATACGGCTCATTTTTACCTGCAGTTTTTATTTCAGGATAGAGCCCTTTGTCGCTTCTGGCAAATCTGTATGTAACACCTTCGGCAGGAGTAGCTTCGAGATTATAAAAATGACCGGTCTCCTCCTGGTATTTCATAATCTTTTCTCTCATAAAATCGAGAACTTTAAGCGCAAAGGTTTTCCCTTCAATGGTTGAAATATCAGCATTGAGAAAATTGACACAGGCCTCATTCATACCCACAAGGCCGATTGTTGAGAAATGGTTGCCCCAGTATTTTTTATCTCTATCCCATACCTGAGAAAGATAAAATCTTGTATACGGATAAAGGTCACTGGATGTAAAATTCTCCAGAGCCTTTCTTTTTATCTCAAGAGAATTACGTGCAAGTATCATAAGACTTTCAAGTCGTTTAAAAAAATCACTTTCATTTTCGGATTCAAAACCGATTCTCGGAAGGTTTATTGTAACAACACCGATACTTCCGGTCAGAGGATTCGCTCCGAAAAGACCGCCCCCTCTCTTGCGGAGCTCCCTGTTATCAAGACGGAGCCTGCAGCACATTGATCTGGCGTCCTCAGGGTCCATATCTGAATTAACAAAGTTAGCAAAATAAGGGATTCCGTAACGGGCAGTCATCTCCCATATTTTATTAAGATTGGGATTGTCCCAGTCGAAATCCTTTGAGATATTATATGTCGGTATAGGGAATGTAAAGATTCTGTTTTTCGCATCCCCCTCTGACAGACACTCGGCAAAGCTCACCATATGTTCTATCCATGAGCTCTCCGCCGATTACTACATACTCGGCAGCAACTGTTGATGGAGGAGTAAGATCAAGAGTTACATTGGTAAAAGGGGTCTGGAATCCCACACGTGTGGGGATATTCATATTAAAGACAAATTCCTGAAGAGACTGTTTTACATCATCATAATCGAGATTGTCATAATATATAAATGGCGCTAGATATGTATCGAAATTAGCAAAGGCCTGTGCTCCTGCGGACTCACCCTGCAGTGTGTAGAAAAAGTTCACCACCTGACCAAGAGCGCTTCTGAAATGCTTTGCAGGTTTGCTCTCAACCTTCCCGGCAACACCGGAGAAACCTTTAATAAGAAGATCCTTTAAATCCCATCCCACGCAATAAGCCGAGAGCAGCCCAAGATCGTGAATATGAAAATCTCCATTAATATGAGGCTCTCTTATCTCCGGAGGATATATTCTTTCAAGCCAGTACTTTGCAGTAAGAGATGTTGATATATGATTATTAAGTCCCTGAAGGGAATAACTCATGTTGCTGTTTTCGTTTACCCGCCAGTCAGATCTGTCGAGATAATTGTCAATAAGTTCAAGCCCTTCATTAAGAAGATCCTTCCCGTCTCTGATCCGTCTATGCTGCTCTCTATAAAGAATGTATGCCTTTGCTACCTTGGCATGCCCTCTCTCTATAAGCATTTTTTCTACAAGATCCTGCACATTTTCAACGGTGGGGATACGACCGTCTTTGTATATAATAGTTAATATATCCTGAACTGAATTCGCTACAGCCTCTGCCATCTCGCGGCTTGTTCCGCCCACAGCTTTGGCGGAGTTGAAAACTGCATCAGTTATTTTATCAAGATTAAAAGGGGCAATACGTCCGTCCCTTTTACGGATATAACCGGAATCTGCTTCATTTTTCATCAGGGTAGAACCTCGTAGTTACTAATAAAAAAAATACCATGTACCATAATCAGCAGCTTTCGACTGCAGAAAACAGGGAAATTAAGTTGTATGTCTTATTTATGTGGGTGATGCTTGATTGATATCTCAATCGATTAATTAGATTTTGCAAAAATCGGCAATTAAGTCAATCAAAAATATTATGTCTCACAAAAAATATTATAATTAATTTCAGAAAATGCCGATAATAAAGCAGGCGGATTTTAAACCTCTGCCACTATAACACTTTACCGGAGCATTCAATGAAAAGGTATTCATTACTGGCAACTTCGATTATAACGGTTGTTACTGTTTTTATAGGCAGTACATCAACTATGTATAGTTCTTCAATAATAGAGAAGATAAAACCTACAACGGAAGAGATTCCTGAAGGTTACATGTTCGGTCAGGTCCCGGGATTTGCCCAGAGCCTTCTAAAGACCAATCCATGGAATCTTGACCAGGCTGCGATAAAAAAACTGACAAATAGAATATATCCCGGCGGCGAATATACTAAAGTTTCAGACCTGCACATGACCATTATCGCAAATAAGAGAAATCCATATGGTGATGATATTGTCTGTTACATATTCATCTTTAAAAACGAAAAATCCGCCCAGGAAGAGCTTATTAAAATAAATGAGCATGTGGGATACAACAGCGACAGATCAATAGTCATTGAGAAGAAAAATCTTGCAGTCTATCTATGCGTTGACAGCGTAAAGGATTTTGAACATATAAGAGAGATTTCTGAAACAATAAAGAAGCGGCTGGAGACAATGTAGAAAATAGAACTGAACCTGCCGGAGAAAATGCTTCGACAGGTTCAGCTTGACGAAAGATCATCTGTTCAGATATCTGCTGATCCCCTTTGCTGCTTCCCTTCCATGATGAATCGCCCAGACAACCAATGATGCACCTCTTACGGAATCACCAGCTGAAAATACACCATCTGTAGAAGTCATAAAATTTTCATCAATTACAATGCTACCGGCGCTGTCGAGCTTGATATTATAATCCTTCACAATCCCTTCATGAGCTACATGCATAAAACCCATTGAGAGAAAAACAAGATCCGCCTGAAGTTCAAATTCACTGCCGGGAATTTCATTCATCACCATCCTGCCCTCAGCATCCTTCTCCCAGTTGACACGTATGGCGGATATTTTGTTAACATCACCATCGTCTCCATAAAACCTTAAAGTTTTAACACTCCACAACCTTTCACACCCCTCTTCATGTGAACTGGATGTCTTCTTTACCTTGGGCCAGAGAGGCCACGGATCGTTTGAGGTTCTATGATCCGAAGGTTCCGGAAGAATTTCAATTTGAGTAATACTGCTGGCACCCTGCCTGTTTGCGTTACCTACGCAGTCCGATCCGGTATCACCACCCCCTATTACCACAACTTTTTTATTAATAGCTTTAATTATATCATCTTCAGGAATCTGATCTCCACGTACACGGCGGTTTTGCTGATCGAGATATTCCATTGCAAAATAGATGCCGTTAAGACTTCTGCCGCCGATGTTCAGATCACGTGGTTCTCTTGCTCCAATCCCCAGCATCACAGCGTCAAAACCTGCGGAGAGTTCAGATGTACTGATATCACGTCCGACCATTATTCCTGTTTTGAATTCAATTCCCTCTTTTTTTAAAAGATCAACACGGCGGTCAATGATCTTCTTGTCGAGTTTAAAATCCGGTATTCCGAATCTGAGATAGCCCCCGATACTGTCTTCAGATTCAAAGACAGTAACGTTATGTCCATCCCTGTTCAGCATATCGGCGCAGGCAAGACCGGCAGGACCGCTCCCCACAACTGCAACTTTTTTCCCGGTACGTTTTTCCGGCGGTTCAGGTTTAACGTAGCCGAGTTCAAATGCCTTTTCAATTACTGCTAGTTCATTCTGCCGTATTGTAACAGGCTCATCATTTATTGAAAGAACACATGATGCTTCGCAAGGGGCAGGACACACTCTCCCGGTAAATTCGGGAAAATTATTTGTCTCCCTTAAAATATCATATGCCGCTTTCCAGTCTTTTCTGAAAATCATATCCTGCCATTCAGGCATGATATTGGCAACAGGGCAGCCCCAGTGACAGAAGGGAACACCGCAGTCCATACATCTTGAAGCCTGACGCTCCCTTTCGCTGTCGGGGAGAAGTATTTCAACCTCTCTGTAATCATTTACCCTCTCTTCAACAGGTCTGTACCCCGATTCCATACGTCGTATATTTAAAAAGCCCTTTGGATCACCCATTAGTAACTCTCCTGTATCTGTTCTTCTTCTCTGATAGCTTTAAGCTTTTCATCTATCAGTGCGGTCTTCATTTCATTAAGTGCACGTTTGTATTCAAGAGGAAGAACGCGTATAAACTTAGGCAGATATTCGTACCATCTGTTTATTATATCCTTTGCAATTGAGCTGTCGGTATAATGAATATGCTTCTTGAGCATTTCAATAATATAATCCTGATCATCGAAATCCCGTATCTGTGAAAGCTCCACCATCCCCTTGTTGCAGAAAAATTCAAAATTCCCATCCATATCAAGAACATAGGCGATACCTCCGCTCATACCCGCAGCGAAATTCCGCCCTACTTTACCAAGAACGAGTATCCTCCCTCCGGTCATATACTCGGCGCAATGATCTCCTGTACCTTCAACAACCGCGTGAACACCGCTGTTTCTTACACAGAATCTTTCACCAGCAACACCGCGTATAAAGGCTTCACCGGAAGTCCCGCCGTACAGGACAGTATTCCCCACTATAATATTCTCATGCGCATCAAATGATGAACCTTTCGGCGGTACAACAATCATCTTACCTCCGGAAAGCCCCTTCCCGAAATAGTCGTTCGCATCACCTTCGAGCCTGAATGTTACACCTTTTGCAAGGAAAAGCCCGAAGCTCTGCCCTGCACTTCCATGAAATGTACAGTTAATAGAATCATCGATGAGTCCAGCCTCTCCATATTTTTTGGATATTTCATAAGAGAGCATACCTCCGACGGAACGATCGGTGTTATGTATGGGCATTTCGATATACGCGTTCACCTCTTTTCCGGCTTCGAGTGCAGGTTTCACTCTCTCAATGAGCTTACGGTCAAGAACATGTTCTATCTTATGATGCTGATCTTTCACGCATCTTATGGCGTAGTGAGATGCCTCTTCCGGTCTGAAGAGTATATCTTCTACATTAACATGTTTTGCCTTCCAGTGCTGTATATTTCCTCTCTTTAGAAGATCCGTTCTCCCTATAAGCTCATCAAAGGTCCTGACACCGATAGATGCCATGATCTCCCGGGTCTCCTGTGCCATAAACCTGAAATAATTAATCAGATGCTCCGGTTTCCCTTTAAATCTTTTACGCAGTTCCGGATCCTGAGTCGCAACACCCACTGGACATGTATTAAGATGACACTTCCTCATCATAATACATCCCAGTACAATCAGAGCGCCTGTTCCGAAACCGAACTCCTCAGCGCCGAGTATCCCTGCTATTACTATATCCCGTCCTGTTTTAAGCTGACCATCGGTCTGAAGTTTAACTCTTCCCCGAAGATCATTCTTAACTAAAGTCTGATGAGTCTCTGCAAGCCCGATCTCCCATGGGAGACCTGCATGCTTAATGGAACTTATCGGGCTGGCTCCAGTTCCACCATCATATCCGCTTATAAGAATGTTATCAGCATGGGCCTTTGCAACACCCGACGCGACGGTACCCACTCCCGACTCCGATACAAGCTTAACACTTATCCGCGCACCCGGGTTAGCATTTTTCAGATCGAATATCAGCTGTGCCAGATCCTCAATTGAATAAATATCATGGTGCGGCGGCGGAGATATCAGAGTTACCCCCGGTGTTGAATGCCTTGTCTTTGCTATTATCTGATCAACTTTGTGACCGGGAAGCTGCCCCCCTTCACCTGGCTTGGCACCCTGAGATATTTTAATCTGTATTTCATCCGCGTTTGCCAGATAGTTGCTTGTTACCCCGAAACGTCCCGACGCGACCTGCTTTATCGCGCTTCTTGCCGATGTACCGTCAGGTCTTTTTATAAATCTCAGAGGATCCTCGCCACCCTCACCGCAGTTGCTTCTACCCTGAATTGAATTCATCGCAACGGCAATCGACTCATGCGCCTCTTTACTTATTGACCCGAATGACATGGCTCCAGTTGTTAGCCTCTTCATTATTTCAGAAACCGGCTCAACGTCGTCAATCGGTATTGCCCTTATTGAATTAAAATCAAAAAGTCCCCTGATACAGTGAGGTTTCCGGTTCTGCTCATCAACAAGTGCAGTAAATTCTTTATATTTCCCGTAATCATTATTTCTCGTTGCCCATTGAAGCATATATATAGACTCGGGATTCCAGGCGTGTTTTTCTCCGCCCTTTCTATAGCTGTAAACTCCATCCGATTCAAGAGATCTTATTTTTTCAACATAGGCTTTTTTATGCTTCATCACAGATTCAAGCGCAACCTGATCAGTCCCGATCCCTGATATTTTTGTAGGGGTTCCTGTAAAATATCTGCCGACAAAATCCGGTGATAATCCCACCGCTTCAAAAACCTGAGCTCCGCGGTAACTTCTTATTGTCGATGTACCCATTTTTGAAAGAATTTTAAGAAGACCCTTATTCAGAGATTTTATATAATTGCTTTCACACTCGGCATAGCCCCCCTGAAGTTTAAGCTTCCCGTTTTTTACAAGTTCACTGATCGTCGCAAAAACAACATATGGATTAACAGCATCGGCTCCATAACCCACGAGAAGAGCAAAATGCATAACCTCTCTCGCCTCGCCTGTTTCAACTATAATACCGGTTCTGGTTCTCTTTTTAACTTTTATAAGATGGTGATGTAAAGCCGCGCATGCAAGGAGAGAAGGAATAGCCGTATTATGCTGATCGGTTTTCCTATCTGAAATTATAATAATATTAAAACCGTTATCAACAGATTCTTCCGCTTCACGGCAGATTTCATCGAGTCTCTTTTCTAGTATTCCGCTCCCGGTATCGGCGGGGAATACCGCATCAATTGTTTTAGTTTTAAATAAAGGATTATTACCTTTTCTGATTTTTTCAACTTCACCATTTGTAAAAACAGGGGTAAGTGATTTAATCAGGCCGCAATGCTCCGGTCCTTCGGAAAGAAGATTCTTTCTCGGCCCCATATAACTTGTAAGGCTCATGACAAGCTCTTCCCGGATAGAATCTATCGAAGGATTTGTCACCTGGGCAAATACCTGTTTAAAATAATTGAATAAAGGCTGAGGCTTGTCCGAAAAAACTGCAAGTGGCGTATCGGTTCCCATTGAACCTACAGGCTCCTGGGAATTAACCGCCATAGGTACAATAAGCTCTTCAACATCCTCACGGTTGTAACCGAAACTTACCCTGAGAGCATGAAGTTTCTCCTTTTCAATTTCTATCTCAACATCATCCGGTTCGGAAATATCATCAAGGACAACTCTGTTATTTTCTACCCACTCTTTATATGGCTTACTGTGTGCGATTTTATCCTTCACTTCCCGGTCCGGAATAATTCTACCCTCCTGCGTATCCACAAGAAGAAGTTTACCCGGCATAAGTCTCCCCTTCAGTTCAATATCTTCAGGATGAAAATTCTGTACGCCAACCTCGGAACCCATTACAATCATGCCGTCTTTTGTAAGAATAAACCTTGAAGGTCTTAAACCGTTTCTATCCAGCGTGCCCCCGATATACCTGCCGTCACAGAACACCATGGAAGCCGGTCCGTCCCAGGGTTCCATAAATGTGGAATGATATTCATAAAAGTACTTTAGATATTCCGGTATGGGGTTTTTATCATTCCACGATTCAGGAATCATCATCATAAGCGCGTGAGGCATAGATCTTCCTGCCGCGACTAAAAGTTCAACAGCATTATCGAATGAAGCTGAATCACTTTTACCCGGTTCAATAACAGGAAGAATTTTTTTTAGATCGTCCCCGAGAATCTCCGAACTGAAGTCGGACTCTCTCGCCTGCATCCAGAACCTGTTCCCTTTTACAGTATTTATCTCTCCGTTATGAGCCAGCATCCGGAAAGGCTGGGCAAGATCCCATGAAGGAAATGTATTTGTACTGAATCGCGAATGAACAAGGGCCATGGCGCTCTCCATTCTATCATCACGTAGATCTTTATAGTAATGCCGCACCTGACCCGGCATGAGCATCCCTTTGTATACAATTGTTTTTGAAGAGAGAGAGGGCATATGAAAAAGATGTTTACCGTTTATCGAAGACTCTCTTACAAGTCTCTCAACAATTTTTCTTACTACAAATAGTTTAAGTTCAAGATTGATATTCTGATTCGAACCCTTTCCGATAAATATCTGTTTAATCACAGGCTCAGATCTCCGTGCAATATCACCGATAACGGTTGTATCAACGTCAACATCTCTCCAGGCAATAACATTCAATCCTTCATCAGATAATACTTTTTCAAAAATATCCGTACATTGTTTCCTTGCGGCTTCATCCGGCGGAAAAAATACAAGACCTGCACCATATTCACCCGCCGCAGGTAAATTTTCAATCTCAAGAGCATAAAAGGTGTGAGGTATCTGCATCATAATTCCGGAACCGTCACCGGTCTTATTATCAGCCCCTTCGGCTCCGCGGTGCGTCATCCTCTCCAGAACTTCCAGTCCGCGCTTAATTATATCGTATGATTTTCTGCCTTTGATATTAGCAACAAAACCGATACCGCATGAATCATGTTCATTTGCAGGATCATAAAGGCCGCATTTTTCAAATCTGCTGTAATTCATTTAAAATCTCCAAAGCTGCAAAAGTTGCAGATATGTACTATCTGCATATAAATATATAATCAACTTCAATGATAATAAAAAATATCGTTCTATCATCAATTAAAAAAGATTATGCAATGTTACATTGCTGTTAAAATATAACATGTTCTTTTTATTTGCTTTATTATAACTATAAGTCCGGGAAGTTTTTAACAATTTTGTATTTTTAATACAGCAATAATTCATTATTATTATATTGTTCACAAAAAATTAAGTCCGTTTCACTTTTTCTTCCTGATAGTTATACAAAAATAGTCTCCGGCAATTGAGGCTATTGAGCAGTTATTTTTCAATACTATCCAGAGGGAGGATTCCGGAGTTTATAAGGTTGATCAGCAAATTTTTCCGCTATACGGCTTGTCATTCCACTTTGCCGGATAGCGATTAATGAGCAAAAGACCTTCGGCGTACTCCATTCATCCATCCCCCCAAGAGGCATGAGTGGCCTTTGATAAAGAGGAAGCTTTATACGTCCGGAACCTCTCCCGATGGATAGATTGAGATTTAACACAGACACCTCACCTTTACCTCCAGTTGATATTAAATTCCATAATTATAAAAGATTGGTTGATTTAAATTAATTAACAGTTTAATGGTTGTTATATTGAATAAAACTATTCCGCCCCTATCCGCCCTATCGGGCACCTTTCCCCATGAATGGGAGAAAGGGAAAACAAAATATTCCACACTCCTCTCCTCCCATTCATGAGGGAGATGTTGCATCGCGACAGAGAGGTCGGGAAAAAAGAGGACACAACATGAACAACACTCAGCCATTGATAAAAACCTGCCATATAGGCGATGCGTCTATTGATTATCTGCACTATCCTTCGGATGGGCCCGATATGCTCCTGCTACATGCAACGGGCTTTCTCCCATGGCTCTGGCACCCCATAGCAAGAGAGCTTTCGGGATCGTACAATATCGTGGCTCCATATTTCTGCGATCACAGAAGTTCTGAACCGGAGAGCGGAGGGCTCAGCTGGGAAATGCTCGCAGATGATCTGTATAAATTCTGCAGCAGTATAAAACTTAAAAATCCCTTTGTCGCCGGGCACTCAATGGGGGGAACCATTATTACACTCTGCGCAGCTCAGCATAAAATTTCACCTGCCGGTATGATTCTTATAGAGCCTATTTTTCTCCCTGAAATAACCTACACAATGGCAATAACAGTGGAGCAGCATCCTCTGGCTGCAAAATCGATTAAAAGGCGCAGTGAATGGGACAGCAGCGAGGAGGCTCTATCATATCTTAAAAACAGAAAACTTTTCAGTAAATGGGATGATGAGATGCTCGATCTCTATTTGAAATATGGAATGGTTACCGGCGATGGAGGGGGATTGACACTTGCCTGTTCACCAAGAAAAGAAGCATCTCTCTTTATGGGTGGAAACGCAAAAAATCCATGGCCCATGCTCCCGGAGATTACATGCCCGGTGCTGGTTTTAGAAGGTGAAACAAGTGATAATAAGCTTTTCATCGATTTAAAAAAAGCCGTGTCGCTGCTGCCGAAGGGAATTTATCATGAAGTAAAAAATGCCGGTCACCTTATCCCCATGGAACAGCCGGAAACAGTAACAGACTTGATAAGAAAGTTCTGTGCAGGGGAGACTATTGCTTAAGATAAAAGAGTTTCTACTTGATAAACTAGTAACATCATACAATGAGTCAACTTCATTTGTTATGACTATTACTATTACTTTATTGTACATTAAGGACAAAGAATTTAGAGATATTTTTTTTAACCTTGAAAAAGTATCAGGTAAAACTGATTTTACATCTTTCATCTTTGGAATATTCTTAATTATAGGAATATTATTAACAATTTATAATGCCTTTTCAAATAAAAAAAATCATTGGGATAATGAAATTTTATTAACTTATATTCTTCTGATCAATATTTTTGTTTCACTTTTCACCTTTCAATATTTAGACAAATTGCATTCAAATTACGAAGTTATATTCCCATTTTTTAATATTATATATAGCTACACTATAGGTATATTGTTTATTAAAGGAAAAATTGAAGTTAAAAGATTATTTTCTGATAAAGATATTCAATTACACGAAATACTTATAGATACAATAATAATCACTCTAATAATATTTTATTCTAAAAATAAACTAAACAATAATTGGATGATAACATTTTCCATATGCATATCGTATACCATAACTCTTAATAGTTTAATAATAAAATTTAACAGAATAATACTCAGTAAAATTAGATATTTATTATTTAAATAAAATACATTTATCTACGATGATTTTAAATATCATCCGCTTTTTCTTCGAATTGACTTTTAATTTATACTCACAATTATTGTCATAATTATAATAATATAATTTTGCTATACTTAAAAATAAATGGAGACTGCGCATGCCTTTTATAATGCTACTCAAGCAGATGCTCCCGGGACTCCTCCCATTATTTGTTTTCATAATAGCGGACGAAATATGGGGGACGAGAATTGGTCTTTACGTGGCAGTAATATTCGGAGTCACTGAACTCATTTTAACAAGAATCAAAGACGGAAAATATGACCGATTTATAATATTTGATACAATCTTTTTAGTTTTACTCGGATTAATATCGATACTTCTTGAAAACGACATTTTTTTTAAACTTAAGCCTGCAGTAATTGAACTGATATTATGCATTATACTCGCCGTCTCTGCATTCTCACCGGCGAATCTTATACTTGCAATGTCTCACAGATATATGAAAAATATGCAAATGACAGTAACCGAAGCTGGAATCAATGGAATAAAGCGCATGCTGAGAATAATTCTGATTATACTTTCTCTTCATACAATCCTTACAGTTTATTCGGCTTTTTTTATGTCCAATGAAGCGTGGCTTTTTATCAGCGGCGGCCTGCTCTACATTATTTTTGCCCTTATGTTTGCAGGACAGTTTCTATATTATAAAATAAAAAAGCTTTAAGATAAAAACTGATGAATGTTTTTTTATAAAATGAGGTGATGCAAGTTTATACTTACATCACCTCATAAAGCTCAATCCAACTTAAATAACTCAGCATTCAACCGCATGAGTTATTAACATAAAGATTTTAATCACGACTCATTTTCTGCAAGAGTAATCAGCCAGTCACTCCCTGACAGCATAAAAACTCTATCTTTTGGAGGATTCACATATATGCCAAAGTTCTTATCCAAATCGGTCTCCTCACTCAAAAGCCGCACACCGAAGCAGGATTCATTTCTTTTCAATGCTGCAGCGCAGAGTTCACCGAATGTAATTGATTCAGGAATATTTGTCAGATACATAGAAACCGGTTTAAGATAAACCTCACTCCCCTCCTCTGAAAAGAGATCATCATAAATCTCAAGAACTGAAGGATCCTCGGATACCTGTGCGTAAATTTTTGATACAAACTGATTCGATATAAGAAAATCTTTAACACCAGCCTCCTGAATAACTTCAATATTTTCTGAATCGGCAACTTCTGTAATCAGTTGTGTTTTAACTTCTTTCTTTACAGCTGTTTTAAAGTAATGACGGAATTCAAGGAGCTTAGCAATTGTCTCTGAATCGCGCAGTTCTGAATTACCGCCGTCGCCGGACAAGATTATAACGTTATCATACTGTTCCGGTTTAAGCTTTGCAATTGTAGAAGGTAGATGAAGATCACCAACCAGAAGCCGCATCTTTACAGCACTGTTCCTTTTCTGTATTGCATTAAATTCTTTTTTCGTATCATCATTCATATCATTTACAACAACGTCAATTTTTGATCCTTTAGCAAGATACTTACTGTATTCATCGAGTATGCTGGGAGTTTTAAAACACCAGCCGACAATAAGCTGGTTCTCAATAGTCTTCGGATGAGGTCCGGCCGCCTTACATTGAGGAACTTTTACTTCAAGTCTCTGTTTTAAAAATTTAATTGTTGAATCATCTTCAGCAAGAATAATAACCTCATCATCCTTTTTGCAGACTGTATCGGGAGACGGATTCAGCATCATTGTCCCATCACCTCTTCTAATCCCAAAAACAGAAGATTCATTAAAATGAAAAATAAGATCGCTGTACTTTAAGCCATCCAGACCGCCATCGGGCTTGTAAAAGTAAAACTCGCACCCTTCAAATCCCACAAGATTATCATAAACCTGTGCCAGACCGGATACGCGGGAAGTCTGAACCATAAGTTTAGCAAGTATTGAGTGCTCATCAATAAGGGAGACTTTCTCTGGAGAGATATTTTTAGCAAGTTTCCTCATATTATCACTATGCAGTTCTGCAACTATCGGTGGTGCGTTCTCCTCTCCCGTACACGACATAAGGGCCAGAATTGTTTTAAGGACTCTGGCATCTGCGAGAGATTTATCCTCATCCGATGAATCAACCGGTGCATCATTTAATATAATAACCGATCTTGCCGTATTAACTCCCACACGACGAAGCATATGAATACTCGAAGTTGATCCCGATCTTGCTACAATTCTGGTATTTTTCATATCTTCAATTCTATCTCGGAAAAAGTCATCCATCTCATCTTTTTCGCGTTCCGCAAGAACAACAACAGCAGGATTCTTTTCAGACTCATTCGCAATCACAAGTTCTCTTATAATTTCCAGTACACGGTCACCAAAACCGAGAAGAAGCGTATGATTTTTCTCAACAACATTACTTTTCCCTTTGCGAAGCTCATCAAGTTTTGCTTCAAACTGGCTGGTAATAAAAGCAACCAAACTTGAAAAAAGTATCAAACCGAAAAACACAGTGACAATACCGGTTATTTTATTAAGAATATTACCATCAGTATCTTCAGCAACTGCACCCGCATCAGATATCTGAAGAAAAACCTGCCATGCCTGATCAAATACGTTTGTAAGAGTTTCCTGCGGTGTAATGATGTTTACTATAAATCTTACGATAGCCATAAGCAGAAATGCTCCGGCAAAAAGAAGCATAAGTGCAGAGAAGACTGAAAATCCACCTTTAGACATAAAATTATCAAATGAGTACTTCAGCTTTGCTTTAAAGCTGTGATCCTCTGAAGACATAAATATACCTCGCTGAAATTATATATGATTTTAATTAGACCGGAATAATTTAATCTAACATAAAAATCCCTTCAGTCAAATATTTTTTATCTGCTGATGATTAAAATTATTGCCTTTCTATACTTTTAAATATCGTTATAGCGATTAACGATCAGGCCTTGTCATTTCGAACCCTTCGCCAGGCTCAGGATAAACTCCTTCGCTATCGCTTCTTCGAAATGCGATGTATTGAGCCTGTCGAAATGACAGAGTATGTATTATTTCATTTGCTAAATGCTTTAGGAATAATTACTGTGGAAAAATATATTGCAGATAATTCCCCGTTATATTATATTCAAATTCAAAGAGTCACGAATAAGGGAGCAGCAGAATGAAAATTATTTCCTACATCGATAAAATGATACTTGAACTAGAAAAATCCGGCAAACCGGCAGAATATATAATCATGGGGAAAAAATTTTTTTACGAATGGATAATAGAACTGACAAGTACAGGAGATATTACTCTTGAGAATAACAAAAAAAAATATAAATTCACACACAAAGGAATAAAAGTAATCATATGCGAAAGCGAGATACTTGAAGTTGTTCCAAACTCCAAGTATCTCATGGACTGAACTCTACCAGCTGCCGCTTTCCAGATAATCTATCATACCCTTTGCAGCCTTTCTCCCGGCACCCATCGCTTCGATAACAGTTGCTGCTCCGGTTACTATGTCACCGCCTGCGAATACACCCTTAACTGATGTTTTCATTGTAGTTTCATCAGCAATGATATTCCCCCATTTGTTGCATTTAAGATCGGGAGCAGTCTTCTGCAGTATCGGATTAGATCCGTTACCTATTGCAACTATTGCAGCATCAATTTTTATTATAAATTCAGAACCCTTTATCTCAACCGGTCTTCTTCTTCCGGAATCATCTGGTTCGCCAAGTTCCATTTTTACGCACTCAACTCCGCAAAGTCTACCATTCTCATCGCCAAGCAGCCGGACAGGATTTGTAAGCAGATCAAATATTACACCCTCCTCCTCGGCATGATGAGACTCTTCGGCTCTGGCAGGCATTTCATCACGTGATCTTCTATATATAAGATGAACCTCGTCGCATCCAAGACGTACCGCTGTTCTTGCAGAGTCCATGGCAACATTACCTGCACCGAATACAGCCATACTATTCCCGCGTATTACCGGTGTATCATATTCTGGAAACTTATATGCCTTCATAAGATTTACTCTTGTCAGATACTCATTGGCAGAATAAACACCCTGAAGCTCCTCGCCGGGAATATTTAAAAAAGAGGGGAGACCGGCGCCTGTCGCAACAAAAGCTGCATCGAATCTTTTCATTATATCACCAAGACTCTCGGAAAGACCTACAATCCTGTTAATTACAAATTCAACACCAAGAGCTGCAAGGGCATCAATTTCGTAAGTAACAATTTTTTTCGGCAGTCTGAACTCAGGAATACCATAAACAAGGACACCGCCGGGAGTATGAAGAGCCTCAAAAACTGTTACCGAATAACCCGCGTTTGCAAGCTCTCCCGCGACGGTTAAACCTGCAGGACCGGATCCGATGATCGCAACTTTCTTATCCTTCTTTACTCCGGGTACCGGTGCAGGGAGATGCTCCACTTCTCTTTCGTAATCTGCTACAAAACCCTCAAGTTTGCCGATTGCAACCGGTTCAAATTTTTTACCCAGAATACATTTTGCTTCGCACTGAGATTCCTGCGGGCATACCCTTCCGCATACCGCTGGTAAAGAACTTGACTCTTTTATAACTTTTATTGCACCAATAAAATTTTTCTCTGCTATCTCTTTTATAAATCCGGGGATATTTATACTGACCGGGCACCCCTCGACACAAAGAGGTTTTTTACACTGGAGACATCTTCCTGCTTCAACTACCGCCACTTCAGGTGTATATCCTAATGGAACCTCATCAAAATTCCTTTTTCTATCTTCCGGTCTCTGTTCCGGCATCTTCTGCCTTGGTGTTTTAGCATTCATCTCCAACCGCTCCATCAAGTTTACATTTATGATTATAAGTAGTGTACGATTCCTTCTCTTCTACGTGATATGTTTTAAGTCTTGAACCGAGATTGTCAAAATCTACAAGATGCCCGTCAAACTCCGGACCGTCAACACATGTAAATTTAGTCTCGCCCCCTACAGTTACTCTGCATCCGCCGCACATTCCTGTGCCGTCAATCATTACAGAATTAAGACTGACGTATGTTTTAATACCTTTCTCTTTTGTCTGCATACTCACCGCTTTCATCATCGGTACAGGACCGATTGCCACGACAAGATCAACCTGTTCTGCTGCCATTACGTCTCTCAGCATGTCTGTAACAAATCCCTTTTTACCCCTTGAACCGTCATCTGTGCAGACAATATTATCATCCCCAATTCTGCTCATTTCATCTTCAAGGATAAAAAGATTCCCGGCTCTCGCGCCGAGTATATTGATTACTTTATTACCCGCTTCCTTCATCCCTTTAGATATTGGATATAAAGGAGCAATACCAATACCTCCGCCGATACAGACAACTGTCCCGTACTTTTCCACTTCGGTAGGATGGCCCAGCGGTCCGACTATATCTTTAACTCTCTCACCGGCTTTCATACCGGCTAGTTTTTTTGTGGTAGTCCCCACTATCTGATAAAACAGAGTAATTGTCCCCTTTGTTTTATCCGCATCTGAAATAGTAAGAGGCATTCTCTCGCCGCATTCATCTATCCGAAGAATAATAAACTGACCCGGTTTTCTATATTCCGCAACATATGGCGCATCTACTACCATTTTCCCAAGTGTAGGCTGAATTATATCATTCGAATGAATATAATGCATTGTGTTATCCTCGTACTTTATTTTGATTTTAAAACAATTCAGGTGAAGTACACAGTAAAAATCAAGAGATATTTACTATAAAAAACTGTTGTAAAAACATAACCCGCCCCTATCCGCCCGCCGGGCACCTTTCCCCATGAATGGGAGAAAGGATAATACGAAATATTTCGACTCACCTCTCCTCCCATCCCATGGGGGAGATGTCGCATCGCGACAGAGGGGGCGACTGATGGCCAAAGGCCAGAGGGGGCGGAGTTCGTTATTACAACCAGTTTTTATCCGTTTGCACTTTCTGTTTTTATAAATATTATTCAGATAAATTACATTTATAAAAACAGAAACTCCGGCTGCAGAACAGCCGGAGCCTGTAATATTAGACTATACCGTAAGCAAGCATAGATTTTGCAACTTTTGTAAATCCTGCAATGTTAGCGCCCATTACATAGTTACCTTTCTGGCCATAAGCCTCAGAAGCATCTATACATGATTTGTGAATGTTCTTCATAATTCCCTGAAGTCTCTGATCAACTTCCTCTCTTGTCCATGAAAGTCTAAGACTGTTCTGAGACATCTCAAGACCTGATGTTGCAACTCCCCCTGCATTAGCAGCTTTTCCAGGACCGTAAAGAGTTTTGTTTGTCAGGAATATTTCAACTGCTTCAGGAGTAGATGGCATATTTGCACCTTCAGAAACACATATACATCCATTGTTTACAAGAGCCTGAGCATGAGATTCACTGATCTCATTCTGTGTTGCAGAAGGATATGCGATATCAACTTTAATCCCCTGCTCTTTGATTACATCCCAGATGCTCTTTCCCGGATAGTATGTTGCGCCATATTTGTCGGCATACTCTTTGATTCTTCCTCTTCTCACGTTTTTGAGTTCAAGGATGAAAGCGAGTTTATCCGCATCGATACCTTTTTCATCTATGATAGTTCCGTCAGAATCGCAGAGTGAAATTACTTTTCCGCCAAGAGCGTTAACTTTTTCAACTGTGTACTGGGCAACATTACCCGCGCCGCTTACAGCAACGATTTTACCTTTGTGATCAAGACCTCTTGTAGCAAGCATCTCAGCCGCGAAGTAAACAGCACCATAACCTGTTGCCTCCGGTCTGATTAAACTTCCGCCGTACTCAAGAGCTTTTCCTGTAAATACACCATCATGCTCATTAACTATCTTCTTGTAATATCCGTACATGTAGCCGATCTCTCTGCCGCCTACACCGATATCTCCAGCAGGAACGTCTGTGAACTGACCGATATGTCTGTAAAGTTCTCTCATAAAGGCCTGTGTAAATCTCATTACTTCCATATCTGATTTGCCCTTAGGATCGAAGTCAGATCCGCCCTTTCCTCCACCCATGGGGAGAGATGTAAGTGAATTTTTAAGAATCTGCTCGAATCCGAGGAACTTGATAATACCAAGATTTACTGAAGGGTGAAATCTGAGTCCCCCTTTGTATGGTCCGATAGCGTTGTTGAACTGAACACGGAATCCTCTGTTCACCTGAACGTCACCTTTATCGTCAACCCATGGAACTCTAAACTGAATTGCTCTATCAGGCTCAACCAGTCTTTCATAGATACCGGCCTTAACAAACTCAGGGTGTTTTACTACTGTAGGCTCAAGAGACTCAAGAACCTCCTGTACAGCCTGAAGAAACTCGATCTGATTAGGATCCCTCTGTTTTACTTTTTCGTAAACTTCTTTCAGCATAGACATAGATATTCTCCTTTTTTAAATGACTCAAAAATAAGTTATTTGTATTACAAATTACATTGAGCTGGTCATTGTATCTTTCACAAATGGCTGTCATCAGCTAATCGTGACATTTTTGTAACTTTTCAATTTGAATAATTAAGATTCTGTTACAAAATTGTCCATTGATATTTGCTCAAATATTTCATCTAAATTAAAAGTTTACAAAGCCGTAACATTAAG
>PGXT01000046.1:18638-26075 GCA_002839285.1 Spirochaetae bacterium HGW-Spirochaetae-5
TTAAACTATTTCTGCATCCAGAAAAAATGTCCGGATTAAATATTACATTATCATTTTCCGGAAATAAAGCTATATAGAAAATACCCGTTTCGACCAGATCATGAAAAAAATGCGATCCGAATGAGAGCTCCGGCATAATATTCTCACTCATGCGCGCCATCTCAACAAGAACCTTAATATTATTAAGTTCTGAAAATCTTGCGGGAACACCAAGTTCCGGAGTTGTCGTTCCCCATCTCCCCGGCCCCATGAGCATAACAGGAATATTACCGCTTTCAGGAATTAGCCTGTTAAGTCTCCCGACAATCCGGGCAACCTCATATTTTGCAGACTGTGACAATGCAGAATACTTTTCCGGCTCAACATAGATAACACGTTCTATCCGCTGCACTATACTCCCGCCGAGGAAATCCCCTTCAGTACTCATGAAAATATTTTCATTTTTAATATTCTCAGGAAAAGACACACTCTTCCCGATCCCTTTTGCCTGATAAGGTCTGCATTGAAGAAGATTAATTCTGTAATTATCATCAGATGAAAAATTCACTGTAAATTCAATATCTACGGGATAATTATAGTTGTCACGAAGTGTCCCGAGCATCCTCCTCATCCTTGATGAAAAATCAGTCTTTGAAAAGAAATTATCAAAGCATATAACCCAGTGTGTTGAATCTTTAAGATTCATCTCCCTGATTAAAGCCGCGGTTTCGTAATCGGAAATTGCAGCCATGTCCATGTTAATATCAGGAACGTCCCGAAGGAGCGCCGCAAGAGGTACAGTTTCAATTAAATTATCTGCAATATTAAGAACATCAACTTTATGCTGTGAAAACTTCCGCAAGTCGGCAATCCCGGCATGAGGTCGGAGCATGGGGGAATCAAGAGCTGCAATGCGGGGATAATCCCCTTCAACTCTGTCAACAGATCTGGTGCCGAGCCCGAAGACCATGCGGAGCATACCAGCCTCGGGATCCATATCATTCTTCCACACGTAAGTATTATACGAAAGCCCCACACCTCCGATATAAGGGAAAAAATATCTTCCCCGATGTGCTCCCGATACCCGCTGTACAAGAAGCGCCATCTGCTCATCATGTTTATCAAGACCGCGCTGCAGACGATAAGCAAGAGCATCCTCGCTCATTGTACTTGCATAAACAGTCCTTATCGCATTTACAAATTCTGTATAACGCTCCTCCGGACTCCCCTGGTTGACACAGAAGCAGCTTTCGTACTTCCCGGCAAATGCATGACCGTATGTATCCTCAAGAAGACTGCTCGACCTTACGATAAACGGAGACTGACCGAAATACTCAATAATCTGCTGAAGCTTCTCCCGCACCTCACCCGGGAAAGTTCCGTCAAGCATCCGCTCACGGAGAACAGGAGCGGTTTTAAAATAACCGTCACCGCTTTTATGCTCCAGAAAGAGTTTCCACAATCCATTCTGTACGATATAAGTATAGAAAACATCCGAGCCTATATAAAAGGAGTCATGGGGCTCAAGTACCCGGCTCCACTGATTATCAACATCGTTATCAAGAATTTTACGCGCCATGATCATCCCCACAGCTTTACCCCCGATAAATCCCGAACCGATAAGCCGCGAATTAATTACAGCAAAATCCTCCAGTCTCAGATTTTTATCCGCAAGTTCAAGTATACGGTCATCCCTCCCGATCATAAGCCTGCAGAGACGATTCACCATACGGCTCTTGTCATCATCGGATGGATTCCCTGAAATCATATCTTCAACTTCAATAAAAAGCTTATCCCAGAAATCCAGGTTTCTTCGCGTAGTTTCAGATGTAAGTTTCTGGAGGTAACTTATAAAATCAGCAACATCGGCGCTGTTGAGAATAGCTTCAAATGAATTTCCGGTCCGTTTATGAGGGAAGAACATTGTAGGGGAATATCTGTTCCACACCTTAAGCGGATGTACAAATATATTTTTTTCAAAACTGTGAATATCAATGAGAAGCTGAGTCGTCTCCCTGATCCGTGCAATGGTTTTATAATCGTGATAATTTCTTAGAATAGCGAAGTATGCAACCGTATCGAGTTCAAAAAGGTATGGACATGTAATTTTAAAAAAATTCCCGATCAGTAAATCCGTGGCCCATGCGGAGAGCAGATCAGAGAGAGAATCAAAAACATAAAAAGCCTTCAATCCGGCCTCTGCAATAATACGATGCACCTCAAGTGCAAATGATTCAAATCCCGAAAAGGCATTTAATATATGAATCTCAACCCGCTCATCGCCATCTTCGAACAGAGGTGCGTGATTGGCAAACCTCATATAATGAATATCTCTCCCTTCGGCGAAGGAGCTGTTTACGAATGGAATAACAAACTCGCGGTAATCAGAAATTGAATCGACCTGCCAGACAACATTATCTCCGAGGTTAAGATTATTAATAATCTTATCAAATCCGATTAATCCGCTGCTTACCTGAGTTATCTGTTCCATACAATATCCCGCCCCTCTGTACCGCCCCCTCTGCCCTCCGGGCATCTCCCCCATGAATGGGAGGAGAGAAAATAGTAAGTATTCCATATACTCCTTTCTCCCATTCATGGGGAAAGGTGGCCATCGGCCGGATAGGGGCGGAGAATTTATTTCAAATTAAACTTAACAGTATCCCGCACCTTCCGTGCTTTTTCCCGCGCCTCTTCAATTGTTGAACCGAGAGCAAGACCAACCCCCATCCGTCTATGGCCGCGTACTTCCGGTTTTCCAAAAATCCGGATCGCCGTAAAATCATCTGCTATAGCTGTATCAATGTTTTCGTATACAATATCATCGGTATCGCCATCTACAAG
This sequence comes from Spirochaetae bacterium HGW-Spirochaetae-5, assembly GCA_002839285.1. Taxonomy (GTDB): domain Bacteria; phylum Spirochaetota; class UBA4802; order UBA4802; family UBA5550; genus WRGT01. The sequence goes on from PGXT01000046.1 coordinate 21,462, forward strand.
AATAGCCGCTGATGCTGCAGGTCCATACTGCTTAAGTGCTGTCACAGGGAGTCCCAGAATAGCCCGCACATGAAGCTCAAACTCCGACATATTCTGGGAAATTATAGTAACCATTCCGGTATCATGAGGACGAGGGGATACTTCGCTGAAATAGACATCATCACCTTTAATGAATAGTTCTACTCCGAATATTCCAGTTCCCCCGATCCCGTCGGTAATGGTTTTTGCAATTCGCTTAGACTCGGCTAATGCGGTATCACTCATAGGATGGGGCTGCCATGACTCCCTGTAGTCGCCGTCTATCTGAAGATGTCCTATGGGATCTACAAAAGCAGTCCCGCCATTATGCCTGACGGTAAGAAGCGTTATCTCATAATCAAAAGGTATAAATTCCTCAACTATTACACGCCCGGCGCCCGCTCTGCTTCCGGACTGCGAATAATCCCAGGCTCTGTCAATATCTCCCTCAGATTTAATTACACTCTGCCCTTTTCCAGAAGAGCTCATTATAGGCTTAACTACACACGGTATGCCGATCTCTTTAACTGCTTCAATGAAACTGTTTTTATCATCTGAGAATTTATATGGAGATGTTTTTAAACCCAGCTCTTCCGCGGCGAAACGTCTTATCCCCTCTCTGTTCATGGTCAGTTTAGTAGCTCGGGCATTTGGTATTACATTATACCCTTCCTTTTCAAGCTCTATAAGAGTATCAGTTGCAATAGCTTCTATTTCAGGGACTATATAATCGGGCTTAACTTTTTCGATTATATCCCGGAGAACAGCTCCATCAAGCATATTAAAAACATAAGACTCGTGAGCAACCTGCATCGCAGGCGCATTCTCATATCTGTCGCAGGCTATAACATAAATACCAAGCCTCATGGCTTCAATAACCACCTCTTTACCCAGTTCACCTGAACCAAGCATCATAAGTCTTGTCTGAGATCTGCCCGTGGGCGTTCCTATTGATGTCATATAAACTCCTTAATAAATAATGAATTGCGTAGATCATGTCCGATCCGCATAATCGTCAACTGTTTTTCAATCAGGCTTTATCATTTCCGCTCAGCAGCAGATTTTTTCCGGATACACAGCACTACATGCCGCCCCTGTAAGCCCCCGCTTTCAGCGTATGCGAAGAATACACACCATCTGAAATAATCCGCGGCATTGCCGCCTTTAGCGATGGAGATAATAGTGTTTTATTTACTTAAATAATTAAGGAATAAATATCGAAAAAAGTATATTATGCAATATAAAAAAAATAAAAAAATCGTATAAAAACTCAAAAAAAATGAAGTGACATATATATGATCATTATTTACGGTGAAAAAAGATTTAAATTATGACAATAATAATATGACAGAAAAAGCAAGATATAATTTAAAAGATGTCCTTCTGCTGGATAATCACCACGATTCCGATGAGCTGATGATGCTCAGAGATAATCCCCTGCAACTTATTGATAAAGGATATGATTACATCGACAGATGCGAATACAGTAAAGCTTTTAAAGTATTTACTGCCGGTGCAGGTGTGGATAAAAAAGATCCCGATATTTTAAACGGACTTGGAATATGTCTCTGCGAAATGGGAATGCTCAAAGAAGCCAGACAGGTTCTTGAATATGCCATACACATTCACCCTGATGATCCTGTAATTTTTGCAAATATGGCGGGAGTTTTATGGGAGCAGACTGACTACAATAATGCAATTTACTACTACACACGTGCAATTGAAATTGATCCTGAAATTGAAGAGACATTTTTTAATCTTATAAATCTCTATATAGAAACCGGCTCACTCTTCATGGCTCTTATTACATGTACTAAATTTATTGAAACGTTTCCCCATAGTGAGGAAGCTGCGGGTCTTCGGAATGATATAATAATGAACCTTGGAATATCATTTATCTGATCCTCTTCAGATACTCTTCTGCCCCTTTTTTTTCATATGATTCAATAAGTTTTTTAAAATCATCCCTCCGGTCTATTTTCCAGCTATTACCATCTTTTATCATTTTAAGAGCTATGACCTGTCCAATGCCGTTTTCAGATACATGCCTGCTGAAAACTAAATTCATGTAACATATATCACCCTCAATTGTTTTTCCGGAAACAGTATATTCCGAATTTTCAGGAATAAAACTTAAAACATCTATTGATGCTTCACTTTTCATCCCGGTCATTTTCATATACTTATTCATAAGAGAAATAGTATCATCGGTGTAAAAATCCAGAACAGCCTCACTGTTCCCCTTTTCACGGACGAATGATAAAACCTCCTCCGGTGAACCGGCCGCTATTTTCCCTCTTCCACAGCCGGAGTAAAAAAGCATAAGCAGCATCAGACATGCGGCTGCAGAAATTTTACAATTAAACTTAATCAATGCATCTCTTCCTTTGTTGTAAGATTGTTATAAAGCTTTAACGCTTTGTACTTATGATGCAGCTCTGCAATTACTATCTCTTTTGCGGCAATATTAAGCTCATCCCACATAACAGGAGTTTTAACATCCTGTGCGGTAATCAACAGAACACCGGTATCAGCTTCAAGATATATAAACTCCGTCATAACTGTTTTATACCCCGAAGCCGGATCATAATATGGAAGTTCACAATACAATTCACTCTTCAGGTCTTCAAAGTTTTCGAGTATTTCAAAGACGAAACCGGACATAAGCATGCTTATTTCAAAAGACTTACTTTCAATTTCCACCATTTTATTATCGAACTTATCCTTTTCCATTTTCAAAAATCCCCGCTTTCATGCGCCCTTCTGTAAAAACGGAATTTTAAAAGATGAAACAGGATTCCTTTTTTTATTTTTTTCAACTGATGAAGACTCTGCAACAGACCACTTCCCGGAAAAAATTGCCGACATTATCTCTTTCAGAACTTTTTCATCTAAGGAATTAAGATCGAGTCCGCAGATAAAATCCACACACCCCGCAGAACCTGAACGGTACATGTCTGCACAAACATTACCATCTTCATTTATGAATAAACATGTTATACTTATCTTGCCTCCGCAGCCCGACCTTCCCGGTTCACGGAACACGACACCATCAAAATTAATTGTCCTCCCTTCATCGCCGCCGGAAATATCTAAAACTCTCTCTTTTATTCCCTCTATAAGCTCTTTGTTGTTATTCATAACTAATGCCGGCATAACTCTCTCCAGAAACAAAATGGGTAACTGTTCAAAAACCAGTGATAAATTTACTCTCCGCAGCACTGAAAGCGCGGCGGAGACAAAGTACCGCCACTTTTTTAAAAATTACCAGAATGGTATAATTTTATATCGGTATAATAACAAAAATGATAAAGTATAATTTGGAGTGATTTTTCAAGCAGGAACTGCATTAAAAGGAAATTTATTATATCGCGAGAGGGACTCGAACCCTCACAGGTGTACACCTACTAGACCCTGAACCTAGCGCGTCTACCAATTCCGCCATCGCGGCATAACATAAATTCTTATAAAACCGAAGCTGTATTTGTCAAACTATTTTCAGACGTATTTCTCAATACTCATTATTTTGAAACTTTTCGCTTCATCATCAATTCTAAAGCTGACCTCTTCACCTGCTTTTTTCCCGAGCATCGCCTTTGCGATAGGTGAACGGTATGAAAGTACACCCTTCTCAAAATCAGCATCCCATGGTCCTAGTATTGTATACCTGCCGTTCTCATTACCATCTGCATCTGCAAGTATTACTCTTGTTCCGATATTAACACTCTCTGTGTTGATTTTGGCAGGGTCAAGAATATCCGCCTTTTTCATTTCATCATCAAGTCTGGATATAGCCAGCTTCAATACAGACTGCTTTTCCATGAGAGTATTATAATCGACATTCTCTCTTATATCTCCCGAGGCCTCTGATACAGCGGAAAGCTCTTTGGATAAAGATACCATCTCAACATTAACCATATGCTCGAATTCAGCTTTTTTACGGCTGTAGCCCTCTTTGGAAACTATAAGTTTCTCAACATCGGTTTTCCACTCCTCTTCAACAAGATCATGAGCGCTCTGAATATTATCAAAACGTGACTTGACAATCTCTTCAAATTTTTCAAGCTGAGACTCACCAGCATATGGAAGATTCTCAAATATATCAAATATCTTGCCCACAAGCTGTCTGTCATACTTGTTGACAATTTTTTTAAGAATTGCGCACTCATCATCAAAGATTATTTCCATCATGATGTTTTTAAGTCTGTTGCCATCAACTTCAATCTTCTTTAATTCGTTCATCAATCTGAAATATGCAAGAACGAGATTCTCTTCCGGATAATCGAGCCAGTCGTAATTCCATGTTTCAGTAAAAATATTCTTTGCTACCCAGATAAAAATATCGGGATACTGTTTGGCATCAGGTATTACCCTTTCAATAAACTGATTCATTGTATAATACTCATGATTTCTCATAAGAATATTAACAATATACTTGTGAATCCTTACTGGAGTTTCAAAAAGAAGCTCGAACAGTACTGCCGCCCAGTCTTCGCGATTTTCCACAATGAGATTAACAAAATCCTTTTTGTAATCATAGGAACTTATTTTTATAGACAGAAGCGGAAGCTCCTGGCTGCTCTTTATAAAAGTGAT
>PGXT01000046.1:26106-48541 GCA_002839285.1 Spirochaetae bacterium HGW-Spirochaetae-5
CCCTCTTTTTTATCTATATTGTTAATAAACTCAATTGCTGTTGTCAGCTTTTCGCTGAAAGAATCTGTTGATGTAAATTTACCGAGAAGCTCATCAGCAAATGTAACCGGTTTATCTCTCATAAAAACAAGATTTTTCTTCTTGTCAGACACTCCGAAAAGAGGATCCTTTTTAATCAGAGTTCTGGTTTTACTCCACCACTTCACCCAGTTTTTTTCTTCAACAAAATCAGGAATCAATTCATTCTTAATGTCATCAACGAGGATTTCCCCGCCGTATGATTTTATAAGAAGCTCAAAAAACTGCATAAAATTATTTTTAAACATCCCGTTTAGAGTATCGGTATCTTCATACTTCATTACATAAATATGATCTTTTGTAATCGGCTTCAAAGAGTTCAGAGCCATCTGGATTGACATGCTGTGGCCCGGTTTTTCCCTGAAATTAACAATAATACCCTCTCCATCTATCTCTTCAATTATCCCAAGGCCCCATGAGTTGTGAAACACATGGTTCCCTTTATCAAAGACAATATTTTTCTCAAAATCCTGAATAGCAAACTTAACAGGGAATTTAAAATTATTAAGCTTCGAAAGCTTAAGAAACTGAGCAAACTGGGAATGACTTCCGTACTTGGCTTCATAGAGCTTTACAAGCTCCCTTCTGGAATGGAGATCTTCAGGTCTGTAGCTGAGGATCTTTTTCAATAATTCAATTGCCTGATCATGATTCTCATCATCTCTATATTTATGGAGCAGAATTTTCAGAAGATCAGCTGCAAGGTCGAGCTGCTTTGCATCGGCGAGCATTCTTTCGATACGATCGAAAAAAGGCATATCCGTCCATGAAACAGTCACCAGTTTCTGCCAGAGCGGAGTGATTTCATCAAAATGCTTCGATTTTATAAAACCTTCAATAGAAAGCTTCATGTACTGAATACTTTTTTCCTGATCCTGATTTACTATGGCAAATGCAAGTTTCTTGGCAACCTGCGCGTCAAACCGGTCAATCTTCATCAGGTTTTCCCATACAGGGATAGCTTCCTTATTTCTTCCAAGCCTCTCGAGACTTGTAGCAAGAGAGCGGAGGGCAAAACTGCTCTCACCGTATTCCAGAATTTTCTCTGCAATTATTTCTACAACAGCCCACTTATGATTTTCTGTAAATTTTTCGATCAGTCTCTTCAGATATTTTTTCTCGTCAATTTTTTCAAACTCATACCCTAACAGACCGGCAATGTATGCAGCAGTAATTGAAGCAGGCTGCTCTTCAAGCTGATCCCTGCACGCCTTGATAGCTTCATCAACAGCATCGTCCGCCAATATAGAATTAAAGATATCATCAAGTATTTTAAATCTTGAAATTCCCACATCCTTAGATTCTATTCTCCCCCAGGCTTCTTCTTTAAAAACCGACAGAAGTTTTTCCATTATTTTTTCTTTAGACATTTTTCCATCCCGTAATAAGCAAATTTCACATATTGTTTAAATAGAAAATACCCATCCTATAACTTCGATGGGTATTTTCTGTAACATTACTCCGGTTAACCGGAGATATTTAGCTGATAGAATTTAAAGATCTGAACAGTTACTTCTGAGTTCCGGGATTAGTATTAGTGGTCCCCTCAAAATTTTTATGCAGATCCTGTCCGTCAAAATATACTTCATATGTATCAGTTAAAACTTTAATCTGATCAAAGAAAACATATACATCAGACGAATTTCTGGTACTTGTACTGGAATGTGTTCCACTCACGTTAGAAACTTCTCTGATAACTATACGTACAAGTTTTGCAACTCTTGTTACAGGATAAGTATCTGACGATTGAGGAATATTTGCCGGTACTTCAAACACCATCGGTCTCCAGCCTACAAAGTTTATGGACTGCTTTTCAAGAATATGCACATCACCCTTGAAATCTTTAATCCATACTTCCATTGTATAAGGGAAACCCCTTGCATGAACCCACATTGAAACAGCTTTTGCTCTTCCAGGAAGCTGAATTCCGCGCTCAGGAACATCCTTTCTCATTGCCTGGTCATATGTAAGAACCGGCGTACGGTCTTTCCAGTCAACTTCCATTGGAGGTTCAAGAGAAACTGAATTGCTGCCCGGATATCTGAACCTGAAATGAACTCCAAGATTCTTCTTCTTCTCTTTTCCAAGACCTGTAGGTGAATAAGCCTCTTCCACCTTCATATCATTAGGACCGCCATCTACTGCTCTGAGTTTAAGTGCCATTACAGGATTTTTCTTCTTCTTTGCCTCTTCATCACCCTTTGTGTACTCTTTGGGATTTGAAGTAACAAACCAGCCGTCTTCCTCTACTTTTTCAACTATTTTAAGATTCTCAAAATCCTCAACAACAAGAGCTTTGGTTTCATCCCCGCTTACATCGGCGGGGACATTAGTTACAATTTTAGAATCAGCATTTCTGACAGACAGATTAACTATAAACGAAGCTGCCATGCAGAAAGTTATTATAAACATACTGCTCTTTTTAATATTCATATATGACCTCCATTATCCTCATCAACCATTACCAGTTGTCCTTAATATTTTCATCACCAGTAAATTCAGAAAGATCCGTTACAACTCTGAACTGGTCTAAATAAAAATAGAAAGGTCCCGGAGCTTCAAAATTATCGCTCTCTACGAAGAAAGAGACAAAATGAAGGTTCTTATCCATAACCGCATAATTTGAGGATTGGGGAAGCCATCCCGGTATTATAACAGACATCTCTCTCCAGCCCCAGAAATCGAGTCTGCCGATTTTAAGCTTATGCAGCTGACCCCGATAATCACGGACTTTCACATAAAGCGTATGCCTGAATTTTCTTCCAAGCACCCATACTTTAATCTCTTTAGCTTTCCCTCTTATTATATACTCATTTGGCGGGAAAACCTCCACACGGTCAAAACCTCTATCCATGAAATAGCTTTTAACACCAAGAACAAAGGCATTCTTGTGAGTAATTCCTGTTTCTTCCTCAGTTGTTTCTTCAGCAAATTCCTTACCGACTTCACCATTTTCATTAACCGGCTGACCATCCTTCATAGGCCTTGGTTTACCGGGATATTTTCTGATTTTTGTTTCACCCAGCGGACAAGTCGAAACAGCTCTCCAGTCTTCACTATCTTCGAAATCGTTAAGCCAGTCAACGACAAGACCGTCCAATTTTTGTTTATCGCCTGTTGCCTGATTATTTGTTGCTGTTCCTGTCCCTGTTCCTTCCTGGGCGAGCAGGTGCGAACCCCCATTGCCGATAAGAAGAACAAATGTCCCGAGAAGAATCGACAATGCAGCCACTTTCAACTTCCTGTTCATCGTAAACTCCTTTAATCAATATTGATTAATTACGCTAATATAATTGAATAATTATACCATACACTTACTTATGTCGGTACAAAAAAAAGAAAAATTAAATAAATAATCTTTCATTTAAAATAATACTCTACATTTAAATTTAAATATAATATTGATCTTTGTCAAGGAAAATAATCAGATGTAAAATTTGTATAAAAATTATTAAAAAAAACATGCTGATGCGACATAACCATAGAAAATTTAACATAAAATATAATATAAGGCAGCACTTAGAATAATACCTTTATTTTAAAGTACAACTAAATTAAAAAAAATATTGATAAAAATAATAAATATCTCAGAATAAAGTAAAATTTCGGTCGATTCCGAAAATTCTTTTTGAGAAAGAAAATGCCGATTGATACACCCCTTCAAGGAGTGTATAAGATTGTAACTGTTCATAAACCGGCGGTATTTTATCTCCGCCAGTTTATGAACAATTATATAAGATTTAAATTTGATATTTTTTAAAGTTGCAGTATAAACGTCTTAGTTTATTACAAACAGTACATTTTAAAATTATATCCGGGGAGTTTCCTTTGAAAAAAAATAATAATGCGGACCAGCCGGTCCTTTACAAAATAGTAATGCTTGCGGCAGGGCTTCTGATCGGATTTATAACAGTTAAGTCAATCTTTCTTATAATGGATGTTAAAACAGACTCGATGAATCCCGCTTTAAAAAATGGAGACAGTGTAATTATAAACAAAGTATCCGGAATAGAGAAAGGGGACGTCGTAGCCTTCGACAGCCCGATAGAGGAGGGGAAGATACTCCTTTCAAGAGTTATCGCAGTTGAATATGATACAGTTGAAATCAGAAATAAAATTTTATTTGTTAATGATAAAAAAACTGATATCATCTCGGATGAAACCCGGAATGAAAAAATAATTTATCCCATGAAATTCTGCTTCAGAGACAATATGCCCCCGGTGAAGCTGGAAAGGAATGAATTTTTTCTTCTCGGTGATAATTTCGACAGCAGCTTTGACAGCAGAAGTTTCGGTAAAATACCTGCTGATATAATTATCGGTAAAATAGTGTACAAGAAATAGATCCGATGAACAGGGATCAGTCAGATCACGGAGGATAGATGGCCAGAGCAGTCATAATGGCGGGGGGCGAGGGAACAAGACTCCGTCCTCTCACCTGCATAAGAGCAAAACCGATGGTTCCGGTTATCAATAAACCTGTGATTGAACATTCCATAAAGCTGTTGAAGTTTTACGGGATTACAGACATAACACTCAGCATTTACGCTCTGCCTGAGAATTTTCAGAACTACTTCGGTGACGGTTCAGAACTCGGAGTCAATATATCATATTCAGTTGAAGAGAAACCTCTCGGCTCGGCGGGAGGAGTCAGGAAAGCTCTGGGCGACAGCAATGAAACAGCAATCATACTTAGCGGTGACGGAATTATCGATTTCAACATAGATGAAATCCTTAATTTTCACAAAGATAAAAAGTCATTACTGACCATTGTTCTCAATAGAACAAAAAAACCCACTGACTACGGTGTTGTAATAACTGACAGCCAGGGCAGAATTGAACGTTTCCTGGAGAAACCCTCCTGGAGCGAAATTTTTTCCGATACAGTAAATACAGGAATGTACGTTATAGAACCGGCTCATATAAAAAAATATATTCCCGATGAAGAGAAATTTGATTTTTCTCTCGATCTTTTCCCAATTCTGAAAAAGAAAAAAATTCCCATGTACGGATTTGTTACAGAGGGATACTGGTGTGACGTGGGCACTCTTGCGACATATTCAGATGCACATAAAGATATACTGGACGGAAAAGTTAAGATAGATATTCCCGGGAAAAAAATTGCCCATGATATATGGGTGGGGCGGGATGTAGAGATCGATCCCGGTGCGAAAATAAAAGGTCCTATAATTATCGGAGATTTTACGCGAATAAAAAAAGGAGCCGAAGTATCGGAGTATTCGGTTATCGGAGATAACTGCCTTATTGAAGAGAACGCCTCTGTTAAAAAAAGTATAATCTTTCATAACACGGTTATAGGGAGAAAATGTGAACTCCGCGGCGCTATTGTGGGAAAGCGCTGCGTTCTCGGAGAGAGTGTATCTATTTATGAAGATGCTGTAGTTGCTGATGACTGCTCGCTCGGTTCAGGTACTGTTATTCAGTCCGGGATAAGAGTCTGGCCCGACAAATCCATAGAACAGGGGACGCGGCTTACCGCTGACCTCATATGGGGGCAGACCGAAAAGAAGGCGCTTTTCAGTTCCGACGGGATTACCGGAACATTTAATGTGAAGATAACTCCTGAGTTTGCCTCCAAACTCGGATCAGCTGTAGGGGCTTATCTTGGAAAAAATTCAAAAGTTGTGGTAAGCCGTGATGTGACGAAAGCTTCATCGCTAATTAAACACGCCTTTACATCGGGACTCTTATCCATGGGTGTAGATGTTTACGATATGGATATTGAAACAGTTCCGATCAACAGATACTGCACCAAATTTCTAAATGCCGATATGGGAATTTATATCCAGGTTGCCTATCTTACCGGGCTCCAGAATATTCAGATACAGTTTTTCAACAGAAACGGTTTTCAGATTCCGGTCTGCGAGGAGAAGAGAATCGAAAATATTTTCTTCAGGGGGGATTATCCCCGAAAGGATGTATTTGAAGCGGGAGAGATCATTCACCCGTCTCACCATATCGGATCCTACATAAGCAACATGGTCAATTACGTTAACAAAGATAAAATAAAAGAGGGTAACTGGAAAATTATACTCGACTGCCTGAATGGAAATGCATCCTACATTTTTCCCGAGCTGCTCGACTCAATGTACATCCGGACAACGGTACTCCGCGGACAGATGAAAGAGACACTGAACGAGTACGACATCATGACAGGAACAATCAAGTCTATCTACAATGTTGTAAACATGTCAAAGATGAACAGGGAAATAGGAGTCATCATCGGCCCCCACGGCACCAACATGACAATAATTGACGAGATGGGGAATGTACTGACAGGTGATGATATTACTTCTATATTAAGTTTATACTATCTCAAGTACACCTATTCCAGAACTATCAGTATTCCGGTAAACAGTTCAAATGTTATAAGCAGACTTATCAAGGAGAACGGCGGCTCGGTCAAGTGGACCACGACAAGACTCCGGATTCCCGACGATTCTATTGATATTTTCTTCGGTGGAAAATCACGCCACCCCTTTCTTGAACAGAAGATAGATCCGATGATAACCTTTCTTAGAATACTTGAGTACCTGACTCTGGAACAGAAGGAACTCTACGAGGTGAGAGAGACCCTCCCGGGGACTAACCTCATAAACACCACTATCCAATGCTCCATCGAGGAAAAGGCCGCCATAATGGGGATGCTCTCCGGAGAAGCGGAAAAAAATGAGGTTGAACTGATAGACGGTATTAAGATAATACAGAATAATTCATGGATACTTCTTCTCCCCGATTCATCACAGCCTCTTATACACATATATGCTGAAGGTGATTCGACCAAAGAGAGAGACAAACTTATTAATAATTATTCAGAAAAAATTAAACAGTTCCGTCTGGGACACATATAAATATTAAGGAAGCGGCAATGTACGAAATCAATAAAGAAAAACTGGTAAGAACTTTCGTTGAACTTGTAGAAATTCCATCACCGTCGTGGCATGAAAAAAAAGTAATGGACTACATAATCAGACGATTCAAGAAACTCGGGGCATCCTGCACCACTCACAAGTGCGGAGAATCCCACAACCTGCTTATTAAAATATCCGGAGACAGCAGAAGAACTCCAATCCTTTTTTCAGGACACATGGATACGGTCATCCCCTGCGACAATGTTAAAGCTGTAGTGACAGATACAAAAATTTCATCCGACGGGACAACTGTTCTCGGCAGTGATGATAAAGCGGCAATAGCAATATTTATTGAAGCAATTGAATATATTAAAGAGCATAAAGTCCCCCACGGCAACATTGAAATTCTTCTGACATGCGCCGAGGAGCTTGGACTTAAGGGGATCAAGGGTTTTGATCTTGCTCTCTTGAAATCAAAATTCGGATTTGTTTTCGACAGCAGCGGAGATATCGGAAGAATTATCGTGAAAGCTCCTTATCATTCCAATATGAAAATTAAGATCAAAGGAAAAGCATCACACGCAGGTATGGCTCCGGAAAAAGGGGTAAACGCAATCCGTGTCTTGTCAGAGATTATCACTCTCATCCCCAATGGGCGGATAGATGAAGAGACCACTTTAAATGTTGGAATCATATCCGGCGGACGGGCAACAAATATTGTTGCCGAAGAAGCAGCCTGTGATCTTGAAGTAAGATCAATCAACGAGAAGAAGATGCTCGCGGAAGAGAAAAAAGTCATAGAGATTATAAAAAAGACAACGGCAAAATACGGCGCAAAAGCAGTTATAGAAAGATCCCTTGAATACAACGGTTTTATAATTGATGAAAATGATCCAGTTGCTCTTTTAACATCGGAAGCGATGAAAAAGATTAAACTCAAACCGGTTTTTGTAGCAATGGGAGGCGGAAGCGATACAAATATAATCAACAGTTCAAAAATAAGGGCCATAAATCTCTCATGCGGAATGCAGAAGATACACAGCACAGAAGAATTTATTATGATAAAAGATCTGATTAGCGGAACAAAACTGGCTGTTTCTTTGATAGAAACAGTTAAATAATATTTTAATACTCATAAAAAATTTCTAAGGTAGCGAATTATTTTCGGGGGTGCGTATGCTTCGCATACGCTTAGGTGGGGGATTACGGGGGCGTTGCCCCCGTAATCCCCCACCTAAGGCGCAGCGCCTAGCGCTGTGCCTTAGGAAATAAATTGCTGCCATTTCTAACTGAAATATTTATAATAAAAAATCTTTACGTATACAAAAAATCAATTATAGATTGATTACAATCTGCTCTGAATGGATAGAAATTATGTTTTTAAGAAAACTGAAGCCATTGAAAAAAGTTTACACTGCCGCATTTTTGATCCTGATATTTTTATGGATTATTCCGGCCAGTGCCACTGAACAATTATCCATAAAAGATAGTGATGACAAATTATTTATAGGTAGCAGATGCGAAACTCTGGAGGATAAAACCGGAACCATCAATGTCTATTCAATTATTTCCGGTGATCACGACAGCAGTTTTAAAAAAGTTAAAAGTGTAATTCCCAATTTCGGTTTTACAAAGTCCGCATATTGGGTCCGGTTTAACCTGACAAACAGTTCATTAAAAGAATTTTCAAAGGTTCTTGAGATAGGTTTCCCTCTTCTCGACAAAGTTCAGTTTTATATATTTTCAGAGAGAAACGGAGTCAAAGAACTTCTTCAGCATGACACTTCGGGAAGGGATTTCCCTTTTAAAAACCGTATAATGGAACACCGTAATTTCGTTTTCCCTTTTAAAATGCATCCCGATGAGAAACTTACTTTTTTACTCCGGATTGAAACAGATGACGGGATGATTTTCCCTCTCTCAATATGGAACCCGGCTCATTTCACTCAGCGGATTCAGACTGAACACTTTCTGTTCGGTATATATTACGGAATTATTATGGTGATGATTCTGTACAACCTTTTTATATTTATTTCAACAAGAGATGAGAATTACCTGATTTATATTTTTTACATCACTTTTTTCGGACTGTTTCAGCTTGCAATGAATGGCCTGGCTGTTCAGTATCTATGGCCCGATACACCCTGGTGGGGAATTCACGCGAATCCTTTTCTTATAGGGATGAGCTGTTTATTCGGTGCATATTTCTCAATTAAATTCCTTAACATGCCTGTTATTATCCCGCGATTTAACAGGGCGATGCAGTTCCTTCTGGTGATGAGTATAATACTTGCGGTTTCTTCACTTGTAATCGATTACTCAATCACAATTCTTGCAGGACAGATACTCCCTCTTTCAATGATATTTGTCGGTATCCCTGCAGCCGTTGTCAGTCTAAAAAGAGGGAACAGATCTGCAAGATTCTACCTTATAGCATGGACCACTTTTTTCATCGGCGTCATCCTTTCCACTTTGCGTGTAATGGGTCTCCTGCCGCATAACTTTATTACAGAATATGGAATGCAGATCGGTTCCGGCCTGGAGATGATTCTTCTCTCTCTGGCACTTGCCGATAGAATTAATATTATGAAAAAAGAGAAGGATGAGGCACAGCAGGAAGTTATAACCTCGCAGCAGATTATGGTCACCAGCCTTAATAAATCAAAGGAGGAGATCGAAGAGGCGCACAAACTCTTAAGTGTATCTGAAGAGAAATATCGTCTCCTTGTAGAAGGTTCAAGCGACATTATATTTACTCTTGATGAAAACTTCGATTTTATCACAGCAAATTTTGCCATCGCTAATGAGCTTAGACTTGATCCCGAAAGAATACAGGGTTTAAATTTTCTTGAGCTTATTTACAAGGATGAAAGAGAACAGCACGTTTCCACACTTCTTGTTAAAGAAAAACTCGATGAATTTACAAAAGAGAGAAAACCGATTGTATTCCGGGCATCTTTTATATCCCCGATCAATACTGAACCTAAAGAGATGCAGGTCCATCTTGAATATATAAATATATCAGGGAAAAATGAAATACTGGGGAAAGCCTCCAATGTTCTTGATGATTCTCTGCTTAAATATTTTGAGTCTGAAAAACAGAAATATTCTATCGGAAATTATCTAATTACAGCAGACGAAATTACACACCGTATTACAAGAAATCTTAAAAAATACCTCGATCCCGGGAGTATAAAAATACTCCAGATAGCTCTGCGTGAGATAATAATCAATGCGATTGAACATGGGAATCTGGGTGTAACTTTTGAAGAAAAATCAGCTTCTATGATGAATGACAACTACTTTGAACTTATCAGAGAACGTCAGCTTGAAGCTGAAAATCTTGAGAAAAAAATTCACATCGATTACTCTGTCAACAGAGATCGGGTCATTTATGTCATTTCCGATGAAGGGGAAGGATTTAACTATAAGCAGTTTACCGAAGCTTCCCAGGACGAAGTAAATGATAATTTCCTTGCTCATGGAAGAGGGATTACAATGACCAAAAGCGCTTTTGATGAAGTGACCTATAATAAAAAAGGGAACCACGTAATGCTTACAAAATATCTGAAAAATAGTACCGTAAATTAACAGGTGCCTTAACCGCTCAGGTATTATTAAAAATCTTTAATATTATTTTTCAGATTATTCCCATTATATCCCCGCCGACGGCGGGGATAGCGGAGCTTTTTTCACTATATAAAAATTAAGAAATAAATACTGTTATTTTTTAATAGATAGTTATCCGGTAAAGGCTCTGGTAAAATATCATTATCAGACAAAAATATTTACTACAAAATATGCTCCTGCAATAAGAGTAACCGGCATTGACAGTAGAAATACCGCCAATTCACTTTTTTTAACAACATTAAGACGGTAGACTTTTTTGCCGAAAAAACTTATATCATAATAATCCGGATCCTTTGCTCTTTTAAACACCCTCAGAGCAATCCTTGTTTTGATAAAAACCAGTAAACAGAAAAGAAGTCCCGACTCCGGAACCGTCATTGATTGAAGTTCAAACCTGGAGACAACATCTGGTGCAAAAATCATAATTGAAAAAAGAAGAATGCCGGTAACAAAGTTTACAGCAGCAGCGGTATAAACTCCCTTAAGACTTCTTTTTCTTCCGCTTGAAAAATATGTTATTAGAAGCTGAATATTCACCAGAATAGAAAGCTGCAGAAAAATCAGAAGACCGGGAAAAAACAAATCTTTCATATCCTACTACTATATAACTCTGACATTAAATTAAACTCTCTATAAATCATGATTAAAAAGCAATAAATATAACATCTTCCGGAATAATATGAGGCTGAAGCCGGAATTTAAGGCACTCAATTCTTAAGAATGAATACTGTATTAAAAAAATCAAGAATTTTAATTATGAATACGGCGTTAGCGGAAAAGCAATTTTACCACCAGTTCATAAATACTTACAAATTTTAATTTAACTTTTAGAATTGTTCTTTCTTAAAATTCAGCAGATGCAATACTGCAACATACAAAATTTTCAGAAAGAAGGTGATGAATGCAATGTAAAAATTGTTCAGGAAATGAGTTTAAAACGACACCATCGGGGAATTTCAAATGCAGCTACTGCAGCACGCTATATTATGAAGAATCCAGGAAAGCTCACTTTCAACTCCCTGTAAATTTAAAAAAATTATTAATTCCGGTTTTTGGAGTTTTAATTATAGCTGTAATTGCAGTCTTTTTCTCTCGAAATTCGAACCAGCCTGCCGGAGATGATGATATCAACAAAACCAACAATTATACATTTATCAATGAACAGAAACTCCCGGAACCGCAGGGTGAAATTATTTCAGTTGATCCTATACCTGATGTAATAGGTAACGTTTACTTTCTTGTAATGTGCAGAAACAGCGGTAAAACAGCAATAATGAAGCCTGAAGTTACTATAAGATTACTGTCCGATAAAAATGAAAAACTGGCATCGGGCAAAGGTTTTGCATTTATCGAAAATCTTAATCCCGGTGAAATTACACCGGTATACATACTGGTAACTAACTGTCCGAAGTATGCTAAATACGAAACTGATTTTACTCCCGAACTGCCATTTATTATTCCTGAAGGGGGAGTATACAGCAGAAAATTCTCCGGCGAATTTGCCGATGTCACAATGAAGCAGACTGACTCCTACAATAACCAGAAAATCCGTGGTAAGATAAAAAATATTTCCGGGTACGACGCAAAGTATGTCCAGGTCGCCGCAATTTTATACGATAAAAATGATAAAGTTGTAGGATACGGATCTACTTATATAAACGAAAAAATCCTTAAGCCGGAAAGTTTTGACTTCTTCGAAATTTATTTAACAACAGTCACAGATAAGCCCGAATACTATAAATTATTTTTTGACGGCAGTGTAGATTAAAATGAGAAGCGGCTTTATTCAGCCGCTTCAGCATCATATCCCGCATCATCAAAAAGTTTTATCAGATCAGCCACGGGAAGATCCGATTCAAGAGAGACTTTTTTATTCTGCAGGTCGACATTGAGTTCATTCACTTTTCCTGATCCGCTCATTGTTTTTTCAATTCTCATTTTACAATGATTACAGGTCATATCCGGCACTTTAAATGTATGTTTCATACTTATTCTCCTTTATTTATTATACAGTAAACATCTATAAAAATCAACAAATCTCTCATCCTGCCAAAGACTGGTGGAGGATATTTTTTCTTTTTAACTGCCTGAAAGTCCTAATTACCTATCCCTGCATGGTCTAAGGTGCGGCAGTCCCTTTATAATCCCCGTAGAGATACATTGAACTTGCCAAAGTGTGCCCCATGCGGAAACGAAAATTAAATTTCAGGATCCGCCCTGTCGCCAATTTTAATATTCTTAATACTTATTGAATTAAGTATTACATTAATCGAACTTAAAATCATACATAATTCAGCGATTGCCGGATGAAGCACCCCTATAAATGCCGCCGGTATCGCCACAATATTATAAAAGAAAGCCCAGAACAGATTCTGTCTGATCTTTCTGAAAGTGATTTTTGAAATATTAATAGCAGCTGGGACAGATGAAAGTCTCCCACCTGTAATTATTATATCCGCACTCTCGATTGAAAGATCAGTTCCTGTGCCGAGAGCAATACCGATGTCTGCTGCTTTAAGTGCTGCAGCATCATTAATTCCGTCACCCACCATACAGACCATGTTCCCCTTCTTCTGCTCATCCTGGACTGCAAAGAGCTTCTGCTCCGGCCTCACACGACTTATGACACGTTCAATACCGACTTTGGCAGCAACAGCCAGGGCAGTTCTTTCCGAGTCACCTGTGAGCATTACAGGGATAATACCCAGACTTTTAATTAAACTTACAGCTGCCGCGGAATCACTCTTAACCGGATCTGAAACAGATATATATCCCTGAAGAATACCGGCTCTTTTGTACTCAAAAACAGTCTCCCCTGCATCCATTAATGATGAATACAAATCGGGATTGTCCGGACTCTCAACACTTACAACTTCCCCGTTCAGGAGCCCGAAAACACCCGTTCCGGCCTTCTCTTCAATTTCAGTTATACGATCGTCCGCAGTTATATTTTTTTCAAAACAGAACTTTTTAACAGACTCCGCAATAGGATGGATTGAAACATTTTCAAGAGCAAGAACTATACCAAGGGTTTTGTCATCGAGTGAGGTTCCTGCAACAGCCGGTCTCCCTTCGGTGATGGTACCGGTTTTATCAAAAAAAATGGTTTTAATCTCCCCGGCCTTCTGAATAGCCTCACCGTTTTTTATAAGAAGCCCGTTCCTGGCGGCAAGTCCGCTCCCTGCAATAAGCGCCATTGGTGTAGCAAGACCCAGCGCACAGGGGCATGCAATGACAAGCACAGCAATAAAAATAAAAACTCCGGTGGACAGAGCACCGGCATCGGGATTAACCCATGGGATATATTGCGAAAGACTAACAAGAAGACCCCTCATTACATCGTAATTCAGCCCCCATACTAAACCGGCTATAATTGCAATTACAAATATAACCGGAACGAATACTCCGGTAACTCTGTCTGCAAATGCCTGAATCGGCACACTTGAAGACTGGGCATCCTCCACGAGCTTGATCATACGCGCCATGAACGTATCATCACCCGCACGGAGAACTTCAACTTTTAAAGAACCCTGTTCAAGAATAGTACCACCGGTAACCTCTTCACCAACTTTACGGAAAACTCTCTCTGCTTCACCGGTAATCATCGATTCATCGATAAAACCGGTCCCTTCGACAATTATTCCATCAAGTGCAATACTCTCTCCCGACCTGACGACAAGGTGAGCTCCAACGGGAATACTCTCCGCCGGCGCTTTCACTATTTCACCATTCATAAGTATGGAAGCCTCTTTCGGCCGCATTGCAAGTAGCGCCCTGATCTCACCTGAAGCGCTGTACTTAAGCCGTGATTCGATATATCGTCCGGTAAGATGAATCGAAACCAGCATAACAGAGAGCGAACCGAATGAACTGATATCAATACCTGTCAAAAACAGAAATGATGTAATCCATGAAGCAAGAGCACCGGTCGCAACCAGCGTATCCATATTAGCATGACCGTGAGCAGCAGCTATATATGCACCCTTAAATATAAATCTTCCCGGCCAGAAAAGAACAACCGCCCCAACGGCGAATTCAACCGCAATAAACCATGGGAGATGAAAACCGCTCATATGAAAAATCATCCCGATGGTGAGCGGAATCATAAAAATCAGCGAAACAATCATTCTCCATCTTGCAGCCCTGAAATCTTTCTCCACCTTTTCCGCATCGGGAACATTCTCAAGACCTTTGTACCCCGTGCTGTCTATTCTCTTCTTAATATCCTCAAATGAAATATCAGGATCGGTAATAACATAGCCCTTTTCTGTACCGAGATTAATCGACACAAAATGTACACCATCCATCTTCTTAAGAGATCTCTCCACAATTCTGACACAGGAGGCACAGGTCATCCCTTCAATTCCGAAGGTGAACCGTTTTTCACTGTTTTCTGTATTATGTTCAGTATTATTCATAGCTTTAACCGCTTTCTATTATAAAATAAAGATTTAATTTAAAGTATTTTGTTACATGCTAAAATATTAATAAATCCTATAATCTTCTAATCCTGAGAATCCTAATTCAGACATGAGTTATTCTTCTATTTCGAATCTTTGCGGTTTAACCTGCGTGGAGAAAAAATGAAAAAAGATGAGAAAAAGAAGTGAACAGGATACTCCGGGAGGAGCTCTGTCCACTTCTCCATTGATATATTACTCGCCCCGTTTGCTGGTTCTTTTTCTATCCAGCTCTTTGAGGAGTTTCTTTCTCATTCTGACTGTTACAGGAGTAATTTCAAGAAGTTCATCCTCTGCAATATACTCAAGCGCCTGCTCTAAGCTGAACTCTCTGTGAGGGATAAGTCTTACAGCATCATCTGAGCCTGAAGCTCGCATGTTAGTTAATGCCTTCTTCTTGCATACGTTAACAACCATGTCACCTTCTCTGCTGTTCTCTCCGACAATCATCCCTTCGTAAACGCTTACACCTGCAGGGATAAAAAGTTCCCCTCTATCCTGAAGATTATCAAGAGCAAAAGGTACAGATATTCCCGCTTCCATTGCAAGAAGTACACCTTTTCCTCTTCCTGGAATAGGCCCTTTGAAAGTATCATATTCACTAAAACTCTGATTAAGTATACCGGTGCCTCTTGTATCTGTAAGGAACTGACCTCTGAAACCGATAAGGCCCCTTGATGGAACTTTAAACTCAACGCGGGTATAACCGTCATCACCCTGCTTCATATTTGTCATTTCACCTTTACGGATACCCATCTTCTCTATAACAACACCTACAAACTCATCGGCAACATCTACAACTGCAAGTTCAATCGGCTCGCACTTTCTGCCGTCAATCTCTTTAAAAATAACCTCAGGTTTTGAAACCTGGAACTCGTAACCTTCACGTCTCATATTCTCGATGAGAATCGACATCTGAAGTTCTCCACGGCCTTTAACAATGAACTCGTCACCGGTTTCAGATCTTTCAATATTAATACTTACATTTGACTGAATCTCACGCTGAAGTCTCTCCCACAGGTGGCGGGATGTAACATACTTCCCCTCCTGACCCATAAACGGAGAATCGTTCTGCATAAAAGTCATAGCAAGAGTCGGCTCATCGATCTCAACAGCCTTAAGCGCAACAGGATAATCCTTATCAGCAAGAGTAACCCCGACGTCTATACCTTCAATTCCGGCGATTGAGATAATATCTCCGGCATAGGCCTTCTTAATCTCAGTACGCTTTAAACCTTCATATGAGAATATTTTAGAAACTTTAGAAAGTACATTCTCGCCATTCTGCTTCATGAGCATGATGGTATCACCAGCGGCAATCTGCCCGTTATGAACTTTACCAGTTCCGATACGGCCAAGGTAGTTGTCGTAATCTATAGCGGACACAAGAAACTGAAGCGGCAGGTCAATCTCCCCTTCAGGCTCCTTTACATTTTTTATAATTGTTTCGAATAAAGGCTTAAGATCCTCATTTAAATCATCAACTTCAAACTTAGCAATCCCCTGTTTTGCCGAGGCGTAAACGACAGGGAAATCGAGCTGCTCGTTAGTTGCGTTAAGGTCAACGAAAAGATCAAAGATCATGTTCAGAACTTCGTTAGGTCTGCTGTTAGGTCTGTCGATTTTATTTATTACAACAATGGGGCTCAAGCCCAGCTCGAGAGATTTTTTCAGAACATATTTTGTCTGAGGCATGGGTCCTTCGAATGCGTCAACAATCAGAAGAACGCAGTCAACCATCTTCATAATCCGCTGAACCTCGCCGCCGAAGTCAGAGTGTCCCGGAGTATCAACAATATTTATTTTAAAATCCTTGTAGTGGATAGAAGCATTCTTGGAAAAAATGGTAATCCCTCTCTCTTTTTCAAGATCGTTGGAGTCCATAACTCTCTCTTCAATATTCTGGTTGCTTCGGAAAATCCCCGACTGACGGAGCATACCATCAACAAGCGTAGTTTTACCATGGTCAACGTGTGCAATAATTGCGATGTTCTTAATTTTTTTCATTCCCTGTTCCTGAAGTTAAATATAATTTATCAGTTATTATAGCTATACTGAACCATAAAAACACCGTATATGTACAAGCATTTTTTTTATTAATTTGAGAGATTTGAGCATTACCGCGACGAATAATCATTCACCATCATATTTTATTTCCGCAACTCCGAGGGCGTATCGGAGAGCATTTCACCACCCCTGTTTTAAATAATGGCTATTTACAACAGAGATGTCCCACATGAGACATAACATTTAAAATGGATTATCTCACTTCCGCGAAGTGCAAAGCCTATATTAGAATATTATATTTGAAAAGTACTTTGTAAATCAGCATATTAATGTATAAATCAGAGAAAAGAGGACTTCCATTTCATGTTTTCCAAAAGAAGAAATATAGCTGTAAATTTTTCTGCAGATGAGTTACCCTTTTACTAATTCAATCAACTAAAGCTGGTCCCCTTTTAGCATTTGTTAATTATTCATCAAACTTCCCTTGTCAGTTTATTTCCGGTTTAAAGACTTTAATATTTGGATGTAATCTTAAAACTTTCACCTCACCTTGATAAGGTTTGCACTTAATAATAAAACAGTTGAATTTTAACTATATCTTTATACTATTACATCAACTGAATATTCAGAAAGAATTTATGCTGTAGAAGGAAAATTCTATGTATGCTTTTAAATCCCGTGTAAAAATTCTAAATGACCGGAAACTGGTAATAAAACTCCCCTATGACATTCCTGAAGGGGAAGCGGAAGTGATTATCCTCTCTGATAATAAACCGGAAATCAGTACTGCCGGTTCAAATTCTAACGAATTAATCAACAGGCTTGACGAATGGATAAGCCAGATACCGCCAGTCCCTCACATCCCTCTCTCGTCAATAGACAGAGGTGAACTTTATAAATGAAACGGGTTATTCTTGATACAAACATTATTCTGCGAATTGCGGACAAAACAGGCCCGGATCATGACCTTTCCTATTCCATTGTTAAACGCCTGATATCTGAGGGTTATGAAATCTGCATTATACCGCAAGTTCTTATTGAGTTCTGGGTTGTGGCAACCCGACCTGTCGGGTCCAATGGATTCGGCTGGGATGCGTCATATACAATAATGGAACTTGAAAAACTCCAGAACCTTTTTTTAATGCTTCCTGATAATGAGTCTATTTTTACATATTGGAAGAACCTTGTTTCGCAGGGAGTACATGGTAAACGTGCGCACGATGCAAGAATAGCGGCAGCTGCTCTTGCTCATAATGCCGATGCTATCGCAACATTGAATATTCAGGATTTTACAGATTTCGGCGTTTATCTTATTTCCTCGTAAGAACTGCACGGATGTTAGTAGATATCCCGAGACGATACATTCAGAAATACTCTCCTTCGACCCACACCGAATAATTACCGCTATCCGGGCTCCCGAACGTTCGCCGCAAATTTGCCTCGCCATTCGATGCGTTTTCGGGCATCGGTGAACTTCATATAGCTACTCAATTATTCGATATGGGGAACTGGTTTTAAGCGTTTTATTGTATTTTTCGTTATCTCTACTATTTTATTAAAAAATATTGACGTATGGCAGATTATATGTATATTAGTACATATGGAATTTGAATGGGATGAAAATAAAAATATTGAAAATATTTTAAAACATGAGGTTTCATTCTTTGATGCGCAAAGTGCGTTTTTTGATAAAAAAAGAATAATATCGCTTGATATTAAGCATACAACAAAAGCTGAAAAAAGATATTTTTGTTTTGGACTAATTGAAGATAAAATAATGACAGTGCGGTTTACAGTCCGGAATAACAAGATAAGAATAATCGGTGCCGGCTATTGGAGAGAAGGGAGAAAAAAATATGAAAAAGAAAACAACTTATAAATCGGCACCTGCAGATTTGACGGAAGCTATAATGTTATCTGAAAGCATCGATGATTTTCTTCCGGCACCTGAATTTTTGATAAAGAAAGAAGAAAATGTGAAAATTACCATTTCTCTTAGTAAATCAAGTGTGGATTTCTTTAAAGAGAAAGCAAAAAAAGCTGGTGTCCCATATCAGACAATGATCAAGACAGTTATTGACAAATACAGCTCTCATTATCTGAAATCAAAATAGATTCCCTTTCAATCCCCCGAACTTCAGGGATTATGTGCGCAGCGCTCACTTCGGCGAGCTCAGTGCAAGCCGCGACGTACCCTCAATCGCATCGGGCCGGGAACAACCCGCCCCCGGTCATTCGGCGCACATAATTCATTTTATCGAAAGTTCGGGGACTTGTCGAATCAGTGAACTAAACTTCTGAATTAAACATTTTCAAATTACGTTAAAACTTGTTTGACATAATATTCATTAATTATTATATTTTGATAAATACTATAATAATAGGACACCCGATGATACCAGTTAAAGAAAAGTACATTGTAGATACAAAAGGGCAGACTACAAATGTAATTCTCACTAAAAAGGATTACGACCGGATTGTCGATTACATCGAAGAGCTTGAAGATGTTGCCTCCTATGACAGAGCTAAAGCCTCGTCAAAAACAGCCACACCCTGGAAGATAGTTAAACGTTAACAATGTATGAAATCGAACTTTCATCAGCCGCCGCTCATGATTACAAAAAAATCCCGAACAGTGAAGTTGAACAAATAAACGATGCCATTGACCATCTGAGATAAACCCGCGTCCAGTCGGATATAAAAAACTTCAGAACAGAAACGCCTACCGTGTAAGGGCGGGCAACTACAAAATCATTTATGAAATAAAGGACAGAGAACTATTTATACTGGTTATCCGCATCAGACACCGGAGTGATGTTTATAAAAACATGCCGTGACGGTACTGTTAAATTCTTTCCACCCATCAGGAGGGTGTAAAAAACGCCAACTCACCGACCGCATAAACTTAAAGCCAGCACAAACTCACTGCCCGCACCCCACATCGCACAATTGTCGCTATGCGGGCTCCTGAACGTTCGCCGCAAATTTGCCAGCCCGTAAGCTCCGCTTCCGGTCATTGGCAAACTTCGCATAGCTACTCAATTATGCAGTTTAATGCACCAGTTTGTCTAGAACTGCCTTGTTTGTGGCAATGGCATTTCACTAGTGTAATATCAAATCATTCTTTATTTCTGACAATGATCTTATCGCAAGATTCGATAAATTTGCATTTCCTGAAGTTGCAATTTTTTCTAATATAGGTATTGCATCCTTTGCATCAGAACCTATGTTACCTAAGGCTATAATTGCTTTTGCTCTTAATTCATTTTCACCATTTTCAATTATTTTAATCAACTGCGGTACTGCATCTTTTGCCAGTGACCCAATATCGCTTATTGCGGTAATTGATATAGCAATTATAGAGGGATTAGCGTCACCAAGCTGTTTGATTAATATCGGTACAACTTTTGTTGAAGCTTTTATACAATCATCATTAAAATTAATTCTCTTTTTATTATATAAAGGAGTTCTTCTTATTTCTTCTTTTCTATCATAGTCAAGAAAAATATCACCTATTACACCAGTAACAGTATGGCGTATTTTTATATTTTTGTGATTTAGCAAGGGAATTAAATAATCAATATTTTTAATTCTAAAATCAGTTGGCATTATCATATAAAAGAACAATCCTTCTGAGATTATTTCCTCTTTATCACTACCTAAATCACTAAGAACTTTACTGCCTTGTCCTGAATTTGAGCAACATAGCATACTAATTACACCAACCACGACAATAATTTTATTCATTTTATTAATCATGTGTTTTGTCCGGAATTTTTATTTCTTTAAAATCGAATTCTACTGTATGTTTAGGTTCTTTGTTTCGATCCAAGATTGGATCTATTACTTTATCAACACCTTTTTTTATTTCTTTTCTATCAGACTCCCAATTATGTTTTGTTAATTTCTCAAATATTCTCTCGATAGATGAACGGGGCGTATTTGCACCAGAATCCTCATAGACCGAAGCTTTTGCTGCTACGGAACCTACATCAAATATTTTTGTCTGATCGGTATAATTTGTTAATGTTATAGGATCAAGGGTTTCCAACACATTTGAAAAATTTGCTCGTTCAACTTTCTGCAGTTCGAAAGTTATTAGTGATTTTTTACCCGCACTTATCTGTAGAGAACCAGGTGAATCTATCTTCGAAACAGCACCGTTTACAAAAGTTACAGTTAGTTTATAATAGTTTGCACCATCCCGATTTACAATCATAGTATCGCCTACATTTAATTTTACTCCGTCCATACTTGAATTGCCATCAGGGTCAACAAGTTTTACAGGATTCTGCCCGGCATAATGATAAGCATCTAGATTTATAGGATTAAAAACACCTCCCATTCCAGGTAGTTTACTGTTATGTTCTTTCGCTTTGTCGTTAATTGGAGGTAACGGGAAATATTCTCCCTTACTAATTGGTGGGTCAGCACTAATCCACCTCGACAACTTCGCATCATAATACCGAGCCCCATAGTAATACAACCCAGTCTCTTCATCCAACTCTTTGGAAGTAAACTTATACGGTGTGCTTTGTTGCTCGCTCGTCGCCTTATTGTGCACCCACATCTCCCCGTATGGGAAGTATTCCAGGTGCTACAATAATAGATTATTCTTACAGCTTCTTACCCGTCTCTGAATCGAGCACTACACTCTTTCCGCCTGACATTACTTTTACTTTTCCGTCGGCTATTTCAAGCTTACCATCATTCTCAACTTCAGCTCTCCACAAGACAGGTCCATCGGGCTGTGCACAGAATACAAACTCGCCTGATGCTATATAAAGATTTTCTCCGGATTTTACAGGTTCGTTAATGACTCTTCCGTCCCATACAATCTTTCCATCTTTAATATAATAGATGTCATATCTTGTGACAAGGAGTCTACCCTGCGGAACAGGCTTCTCTTTCTGCTCTTTTATTATTCTACCGATTTTAGCAAGGTCCTCCCTCGGTTTCTGCTGTACCTCAATCATCTCTTTGCTTTCTTTTGCAAAATCCGCCGCTCCAAATTTCACAATTGCCGCGCTGCTGATTACAACATCAGCTTTGGTATTGTTTATTACTTTATCTATAACTTCATCGGATGGTGTTGCCCCTGCAGTCTCTTTCTTAAGTGAGGCTTCAACTATTTTTTCAGCCTTCTTTACTTCATCAGCTGTAATAACAATCTTTTCCTCCTCCTGGACGCCCGGAGCAAAACTTAAAACTTTTTCCATACTCGATTCAAGCTGTTTTACCCGCTTTGCAACCTTTACCTCACCCTGGAAAACCTTTATCCGTGTTGTCAGCGCCTTATCTGTCTCAACTGCAAACTGTGTTCCTCGAACTCCCGCAACAGCAGTCGGCGTTTTAACAAAAAAGTTTTCATCTTTCAGAAGCTTCTTC
>PGXT01000234.1:0-1957 GCA_002839285.1 Spirochaetae bacterium HGW-Spirochaetae-5
CTTTGAACTGCTTATTATATCGGACAGTATTAAAAAGATGGTGATGACCGGCGCAGATGCTTCAAGTATTAAAGAGCAGGCGATTAAAGAAGGTATGATTACTCTTCTTCGTGATGGTGCTCAAAAAGCTGTAAAAGGTCTTACAACACTCGAAGAGGTTTTGCGAGTATGCTGATTTATACCGGAGAAAATATATGCTCTATTACTACAGGGCTTTAAACAGCAAGGGAGAGGAGGTAGCTGATTATATTGACGCTCCCTCCGAACTGGCCGCTAAACAAAAAATCAGGAAATCTGGACTTTATGTTACATCAATTAAAGATCAGGATGTTAAAAAGACTGATCATAATAAATTCAATATAAAAGAATTTTCAGATCGATTACTCCTGCAGTTCAGAAAAAATTCTGCTAAAAAACAGGTAGGTCTTTTTTCCAGACAACTTTCAACTCTTTTAAAAGCCGGAATGCCTCTCATGGTAGCCATTAATGATATTATTGAGCAGATTGATAATAAAATATTTAAAAATATTATTATAGATGTTAAAGAAAAAATTGAAGAAGGATCTTCATTCTCAAATACTTTAACACTTCACAGAGATTTATTTTCTGAAATGTATATAAACATGATCCGGGTTGGAGAGAATCTCGGTTCTCTTGATGAAGTAATCGCCAGACTTGCCGATATGGAAGAGAAAACAGTCTTTCTTAAAAACAAGATCCGTGCCGCACTCTGGTATCCCATATTTATGTTAACGTTTTCATTACTTATTGTCGTATTTTTGCTGGTAAACATAATACCTACCATTTCTGAAATATTTATTGAGCAGAACAGAGAGCTCCCTCTTCCCACAAAAATTGTAATCGGTCTGAGTAATTTTTTAACAAATTTCTGGATGCTGATTCCTTTATTAGTAATTCTTATTTATTATTTTTATAAAAGATATTCATCTACCGCTGAAGGGAAAAGAAAAATTGATGAAATTCTGATGAAACTTCCTATCGTCAGCAGACTCTATAATAAAATTATTGTATACAGGTTTACGCTTAATCTTGGAGTTTTACTTTCGAATAAAGTAGATCTTATCAGGTCTTTTGAAATTGTTAAAAAAATTGTAAACAATATAGTTGTAGAGGAGAAAATCGATAAGGCGCTTAAAAATATACAGGAGGGTGCATCCATTGCTCAATCATTAAAGAAGTTTGAATTCCTTCCCAAGCTTGTGATAGGAATGATCGCAGCTGGTGAGGCAAGCGACAAGGTGGATGAGATGCTTCTTAACATCGGTAATGTATATGAAAATGAGATAGACATGGTAGTGACAAGTCTTACAGGAATGATTGAGCCTGTTATAATTATTATGATGGGTGTAATAATCGGGGTAATTGTTCTGTCTGTAATGATGCCGATTATGGAAATGAATCTGATGGTTCAGTAATATACTATTTTATAAATTTTAAAAAGGAGATTTATTATGGGAACAATAAAGTTTTTTAAAGAAAGATTCAAGCGAGCTTTTATCTGTAATGAAGGATTCACTTTAATTGAATTGATGATTGTCATTGCAATTCTGGCAATATTGGGTGCATTTGCTGTAAATACATTTAAAGGTGTAATTCCTAATGCTAAAATAACTGCAGTTAAGTCAAATTTTAATACGTTTGAAAATGCTCTCGAAGCATATTCTCTGAATCATAATTCATACCCGACAACAGAGGAGGGTTTACAGAGGCTGGTTTCTGATGGTTTAATTAAAAACAAAAAAGATGCTCTTCTCGATCCATGGAATAATCCCTACCAGTATAGATATCCGGGAAAATTCAGCGACAGTTTTGAAATATGGAGTTATGGTGCAGATGGTGTTGAAGGCGGTGAAGGCGCCAATGCTGATATAAAGAGCTGGGAGTAATAGTTGTCCTTCCTGAATGAAGATAATGGTTTTACGTTAATTGAACTTAT
>PGXT01000234.1:2001-4256 GCA_002839285.1 Spirochaetae bacterium HGW-Spirochaetae-5
ACAGACGATTCATTTGTTAAACGTAAAACAAATTATCTCTGTATTCACCTTTCAAGACCGGGGAAAAAAAATGCCGAGTTATTCGATGATAAATTTAACGAAACTAATATCGTAAGTGTTTACGAATTAAAAGATGGAAAATTTATAAGAAATTCAAGTAATATTCTTCGAGACAGGGGTTTCAGTTCTTCATTTATTCTTGATGAGGTTATACTCGAAGGGGGTAAGGTTATAAATTCCGGCAACGTTCTTATACCTTTTTATTCCGATGGTACAAGTGTAGGTTTTATGATAAAAATCATTTCCGGTGAATCTAAATTAAATATTGTAAAAAATAAAATCAGTAAAATGGTGCAGCTGGAAAATGAAATCTGAATCTGCGTTGAACGGGGATATTGAAATTAATAATAATAAGCAGTCAGGATTTGTTTTAATTGAAGTTCTAATTGCTGTTACAATTCTTGCCGTTGTTCTTCTAAGTGTTTATTCAGGAATATCTTCCGGTATGAATATAATAGGAAATAGTAAAAATTATACCAGAGGTATGATTATTGCCAGATCTCTTATGAATGAATTCCGCAGTGAAGGTATGAGAGGGGTTGATATGAAGGATGAGCCTGTAAAGAATTTTCCTGATTTCAGCTATGATAGAGTGAGTGAAAGATATGAAAACCCCATGCTTGGACCTCTTCCTGTAAACAAGACTGCTATCAGGGTTAAATGGCAATATAAAGGTATAGAAAACAGCTATGTATTAACTATGGTTTATCAGGTTAAATAGCAGAAATGATGGTAGAATTTTAATGCGTTTTTTAAAAAATAATGAAGGATTTACTCTTATCGAGATGCTTGTCGCATCAGCTGTATCATCAGTTATTCTTGTGATGGTTTATACTGCCTACTCTTCAATCATTAAGAGTGTAAATCAGGGTAAAACTGCAGCGCAATATTTTGAAAAAGTAAATTTTGTTCTCAGAAAAATTGATTCCGATATTTTAAACGCCTATTGGAATGAAAAGGCAAAAAATATTCATTTTATTTCTGAAATGCAGAGCAATTCCAGCAGCCTTAATTTTGTAACCGGTGAGTTTAAAAGCGGCCGCATGATATTAAATATAAATGACAGTTTCCCCTCTACAGATATACATGAAGTCGGTTATTATCTCAAGATTGACAATAAAACCGGTAAGTATAATTTAATAAGAAGAAGTGAGATACATTATGATGAAAACCCTCTTGAAGGCGGGATTGAAGAGATCATTTTAAATAATGTTGAATCAATAAGATTTGAATTTAAATATCAGAATGACTGGATCGATACCTGGGATTCACGGGATAAGAAAAGGCTCCCATCGGGAATAAAAACATCCCTTACAGTAATTGATCCTTATGACAATAAAGATTTTTATGAATTTTTTACATTATGCAATATGAGCTATGAATAGAATAATTACTTTTATATTTGAAAATTATAATAGAAGAAAACATGCTCTTGAAACAGAGGGTGTACATAAGTATATATTCAACAGCAACGGCTACATCCTTTTGATTGTTCTGGTAATATCAGCATTTCTTGTTTCATTTACATCTGATTTTTTTTATAAAACACACATTTATATATCATACATAAAACGGTTTAAAGCGGACATTAATTCTGAATATCTTGCATATTCCGGATTCGAGTTAGGTAAAGCAATTCTCGAAGTGGATAGACTCGGGCTTGGTTCATCCTTTATGCCGAACCTGTCCAGTGATAGATCAATAGATTCCCATAAGGATATCTGGGCACTAGATCTTCCTGAAATGGATCTTCCGGGCGGTGCTGTAAAGATTAAAATTGAAGATGAGAACTCAAAAATAAATATTTCTGTACTGGCGGGTGAATTTGTTCCTGAAACTCCTTATTATGGAATAACCCAGCGTCTTATCGGGGGAATGGGATTTAATATTGATTTAGTCGATTGTATTATCGACTGGGTTGATCCCGATGATGTAAGATTTCCCTATGGAGCGGAATCATCAGACTATTATCTTACTTTGTCACCACCCTACTCTGCCCAGAATGGAGAGATGAAAAGTATTGATGAATTACTCCTTGTTAAACTCATAACACCTGAAATTTTTTATGGAATCGGCGGCGGAAATTATGGTCTTGAAAAAAATCTAGTTGAAGATAATAAGGGAGATGTTACTATACCTCTTTATAAACTGGAGGATTTTTCAGCAGAGAATGAAGTAAACGAAAGTGAAACTGC
>PGXT01000047.1 GCA_002839285.1 Spirochaetae bacterium HGW-Spirochaetae-5
TATGTTTTTGATTCAATTTGATCAATTGCATCGATCGCGTATAAGGGATTTGTCTGTGGAATCAGATCATCAATGTTCTCAGGCGATAACCGTTCACTTATTGCGGTTATAATAATATCAGGATTAATGTCCCTGAGTCTTTGCAGCGCGACTTCAGTTTTAAGCATCCCCATGGTCGAGTTAAGTGAAAGTATCTGGCGGTTTATGTTTGATGAAGCTACATGGTCGTAATCGGCAATTATCATTCTGCCCACACCGGCTCTCGCAATCGCCTCTGCCGCATAGCCACCAACGCCGCCAAGTCCGAAGACGGCTACTGTAGAGCTGCGGAGCTTTTCTATATTTTCATTTCCTATCAGTATCTCTGATCGTGTAAGGTCCATCATAGTTTTAATCCGAATAATTTAATTGCGTTAGCAGTTGTGTTATCTGCTATTTTTTCTTCCGGAACGTCAAGTATTTCAGAAGCCGCTTTCAGGTTAATGAGAATATTCGACGGTACATTCGGTTTTATTGTGTTTACAGGGGGTATGTCGGGACTGTCGGTTTCCAGCAGAAAGTGATCGGGGTAGATCATTTTAAGCACATCACCTCTTTTTTTGCTATTTTTGTAAGTCAGGGTCCCCCCCATGGAAAATGATAATCCCTTTCTGATGAGGATTTCTGTCAGTTCGGGACTCCCGGAGTATGCGTGAATTAATCCGCCTCTTCGCGGGACTCCGTATCTGTTTAAAGATTCTATAAGTTCATTGAATGCGCCACGACAGTGAATGATTACAGGAATGTCTGCATCTACAGCATACTGCAACTGGAGTTCAAATATCTCAAGCTGCAGATCGAATGCGGGTGAATCAATCTTTTTATCGAGTCCAATCTCTCCAATTGCAATTGCACCATTTTTATATGCGCTATCGAGTTTAGTTTTTATATCACGGTCAGATTCTGAAACATACCAGGGGTGTACACCAATACTGTATTCAACCTGGTTGTATTCTTTATGGATATTTTCTGATTTACTCCATTCACTGTATGTAACCGCAGAAGTTATAAGTTTAACGATCTCTGCATTAAGGGCGTCGTTTAGTATCGAATCTAAAATGTTATTAAATTCGGAAGCTTCAAGGTGACAATGGGAATCTATCAGTTTCAGAATAATCCTCCATTCGGCTTATCTGTTGCCGGCTGTTGTTCTGCTTTCCACGTAAAGTTCAGCATCACCCATTGAAATAAAAAACTTATTTTTTCCGTCCATGTCGAAGTCGGCAGCAAATGCGCCGTAATGCTTTCCGCAGACAATGAGCATCTCTCTCTCAGGGAAAAGACTGAATAGATATTTCAGCTGTGAAATTTCACCGGAATCCATGTCGTTAATCAGGCGGTAATCAAATATTACAACAGTGTCGGCGAGAGTTTTGAGGAATGCCCCGGTGAATACTTTTTTGCGTTCACTTATTGCATTTTCAGATTTAAGTGTAAATCTGAACGTTATATATGTTGTTTTCTCCTGACGGTCGATAACGATATTGTTCACATCATTTTTTTCCAACAGTTCTCTTTTCTTTCTCGCATCGGCGATGGATGATCTGGTTTTACCGGAGAGTATAAATTCCTCACAATTTTTTGATATGTAATCAGTAACACCAAGTTTCATTGCAAGGATAATATCCTCTTTTTTTGTTTTAGATGAGTACATTATAACCGGGATATTTTTAGTGAACTCGTCTTTTTTAAGTTCTTTCAGTACATCGTATCCGTCCATATCGGGCATAACTATATCGAGTATTATCAGATCAGGGTTCCCTGTTCTGGCAAGTTCTAGCCCCTCTTTGCCGGTTTGTGAAGTGATTATATTGTGTCCGTCTTTTTTAAGCAGATCGGATGTTATCTGGAGAACCAGTTTGGAATCATCAATTATAAGTATAAGTCCGGATATATTTTCATTGAAATTTAAATCTTTTGGAGCCGGAAGATCTTTTTTAGACTGGTCTTTTTTCATTATATCAACCGCAAGCCTGTTCACTGTGCGGATAACGTGATCATCTGTGAATGGTTTTACAATAAAACATGATGCTCCCTTGTTTATACCTTCAAGTATCATCCGCTCCTGACTATTGGCGCTTACTATTATAATTTTTGCATCGGGGTAGTGTTTTCTGATTTCGCCGGTAGTTTCGATGCCATCCATTCCCGGCATGTTTATGTCCATTGTAACGATATCAGGTTTGTATGTTCTATATGCTGACAGCGCATCATCTCCTCTTTCGCATTCGCATACTACGCTGTGTCCGGCTTTCGTGAGAATGTCGGCAAGTTTTTTTCTGACAAGCTTCGAGTCATCAACGAGCATTAGTTTAGCCATGAAAATCCCGTCCTGAACTTATTTATTCGCCGATTATTTTTACCAGTATTCTTTTCTGCCGTCGTCCGTCGAACTCCGCGTAGTAGATCTGTTCCCATGGTCCGAAGTCGAGACGGCCCTCTGTTACAGCCACGACAACTTCACGTCCCATGATGGTTCTTTTTATATGAGCATCACCATTATCTTCGCCGGTATTATTGTGTCTGTATCTGCTTATCGGTTCGTGGGGCGCCAGGCCTTCAAGGAAGTCGTCAAAGTCCTGTATCAGTCCGCTTTCGGCGTCATTAATATATACGCTCGCTGTTATGTGCATTGCATTTACAAGGCAGAGACCTTCCTGTATTCCGCTTTTTTTTAGTTCGCTGATAATGTCTCGCGTAATATTTATATATTCTCTTCGTGTCTTTGTATTAAGCGTAAGGTATGCTGTATGAGATTTCAATCGGTTGCCTCCGTTATTTAATATCCAGAGCCATAGCTATTGCTGTAACGGGATGAAGGACTTTATATTTCGTGTTCATCTCTATCTGCATTTTACATGTTTCGCAGTCTGTTATGACAAATTCAGGTACCGCTTTATCTATAAGATTAAACAGACTCTTCCCTACGGATTGTGAAATATCATAATTTTCGTTCTTAAAACCGTAAGTGCCGGCAATACCGCAGCATTCCGAGTTGAGGACAACCAGTTCAAGTCCGGGAATTTTTTTCAGAATACCGAGAGTGTACATTACTCCACCCATCCGTTCCAGGTGACATGGAGAGTGGTATGCCGCACGGATTCCCAGTGGTTTCATTTTCGGGATGTTTCCCGATAAAAATTCGTTATATATAAATCGGGTGACAAACTCGATTCTATCTGCAATTCCTGAATTATCAAGTTCAAGAAAACTGGAGTATTCGTTCTTAAGGGCAAATGTGCAGCTCGATGATGTTGCGACTATTTTTGAATCACCGCCCCCTTTCTGGAGAGAGGCGATGTTATATACGGCATTTTTCTTTGCTTTTTCTATGTATCCGTTAGCAATAAGAGGTACGCCGCAGCACTTCTCTTTCTTCATCTCGACGCCGTAACCAAGAGCGTTCATAACCTTGACAAAATCTCTTCCAAGTGAGTTGTTGTTATAATTTACGTAGCACCCGTGAAAATAGATGACTTTTTTAGAATATTCACTCTGGCTCCAGCGGAGTTCTTTTTTGAATATTCTTCTGAATGTGGTCTTTTCATATTTCGGGAATACAGTTCTGAATGGAATCTTCAGAAAAAGATGCATGAATATCCGGACTATGGACAGGCCTATTATAAAATTAACAATACCGCTGAAGAGTGTGGCAATCCCGCCTACAAGGTCGGTTCTGCTCATGAAAAAATCTCTTGGTCTGAACCAGTGTATTTTAAGGTAGTTCCATTTAGCATTCTGGATAAGCTCTGCAATCTTTACATCGGAAGGGCAGGCTATTTCGCATCTTTTACAGTTTGTGCAGAACTTTAGTGATGAATCGACCAGCTCCGGATTTTTTATCCGGAGTCTCTCCGCATCGGGCCCTGATGCTTTAGGGCCGGGGAAGAGGTGGGTCGCCTGGGATACCGGGCAGTACATAGTACATACCGTACATTTAATACAGTGGTCAAAACTTATATTTTCAATCTTAATCATTCTTAATTTCCTTGATTATTCTCTCTGCGCATTTAAAGGCGGTAGATACGGCAACGCCGCCTCCGGACCCTTCACTGACCGGATTGTAGCCGGAAAGAACCGAGCCTGCGCAGAATAAATTCTTTATAGTTTTACCGCTCCCGGAAACAGGGTTAAACTTCGAGTCTGTTTCAACTCCAAAACCGAGAAAGGGGTGACTTTTTCTGTCGAAGAAATTACTGTTGTACCACTTACTTCTTTTATTCTCACCTTTAACCTTGAGTCCGAAAAGCGGCTCGCTGATGTTGTCGAAACCTGCAGCCAAACCTCCGCTGAAAAAACTCCCCGTGGTCAGTACGTAAAATTTTGATTGAACCGGGATGTTCCCGGAGTTTCTTGTTGTTACAAACTCAACCTGATTATTTTTAATTGATCCCGAGACAACACGTTCCCCTGCAATGTATTCCCCCCCCAGATTGATAAAACTGTTTTTAAGTGCATTGTCCAGCCTTAGCCCGAGAATTGACGGGGGGAGCGACGGAATCTCGTAAATGAATTTTCCGGTCATCTCCTGAAGTTTACTTCTTATTGTTTTGTAGTTTCTAATTCCGATAAAAGCAGGGAGAGATACGATGGACGCTCCGCCTGATGCTTTTTTTATCTCCTCGGCAATACGGGGGAGGTAACGTTCGGTTTCAAATATCCGTGCAAGATCTATTGATCTGAATTCGTGAAGGTTTTTTTCTGTATTAAGATAATAGGGGAGTGATATATCCCCAAGTATTATCTCCTTATCTTTGAACATGGAATTTTTTTTAAGATTGGCCGCGGTCTGTTCCGGGTAGTAGTCACGGAATCCTTTGAAGTTCAATATAGCGATTTTATTATGCGAGTTTGCAATATCTGCCACATCGGTGTTAAATACACTCTCCTGTGACAGAAAGGTGGGCTTCAGTGTTCCCAGAGTTGTCACGTGGAAATGGTTCATGTCATTATTATGGTTCAGGTTTATCCCCTCCTCCATAAATTTACCGGTGATAAAATTTAAACTTTCACGCACACCAGGGATGCCGGTTTTGGCATAGGGGTGAGCGCTGTTCTCTTTTATCATTGTTTTCAGGTAATCAAAGGGTTTCTTGATGATTTCCCCCTTTGTGTTGTAACCGGCTATATCTATCGATCCCGATGAAAAATGAAGAGAATTCATACCGCCGGAAATTATAGCCGTATGGAGTCCATTTGAGGCACACCTGATTCCGCATGTAAGTCCGGCAAGTCCCCCTCCGATTATCAGACAATCATATATCACGTCTATTTCCCCTTTTTCTTTTTGTTATCTGTTTTTGCATCTGCTGGTAATATATCTTTATTTAATATTTTCTTTTTTTTGTGCTTAACTTCGTCCATATGAGCCATACCGAAAAGTCCCTGGTAAATCCAGTAAGTGAATTCCGCTTCTCTGAGTCCGTCACCCCATAGTACAGGCTTCATCCCTTTCCATCTCTCTTCAAGAAAGTCCTGAAGCAGTATTACAGATTCCTCGGGGGTTGATCCACCGAACTCCTGGAAAAGTCCGGCGCCTCTATACGCGCAGAGTTCACCCTGACATGGTCCCATTCCGATTCTTGTTCTTCGTCTCAGGTCGACAAGATCTTTAACTTCCAGTTTTTTTATGGCATATTCGATTTCACCTTCAGTTACCATTTCGCATTCGCATATGACACGGTAATTCTTTTTGTTTTTTGTCAGAATGCTGTGAAGTCTCTGGCCGTGTCTGTAGAGAGTCGAACCTACAACAGAGTCGGGAATCCCTGTGAAATCTTTTATTCTCGATTTCCGTGCAATCTTTTTTTCAGAACCGGGGAGCGGGACCAGGTGAGTTGTACACTCTTTTTTAATCCCGAGTTTTTCACACGCCAAGTCTGCAGTTTTTTCAGCCATGAGTCTGTACGTCATAAGTTTCCCGCCGGCGATGGTAATCATCCCCTCAAGCCCGTCTCTTTCGTGATGGTCCAGAAGTGCAATCCCGCGGCTTATGTTCCTTCCCTGTGCCTCTCCGGAAACTGCAAGGAGAGGTCTTACTCCGCAGTATGCCCGCAGTGCACGGGTATGCCGCACATTAGGTATAAGCATCTCAGCATCGCTAAGGAGGATTGATATCTCCTCATCGTCAACGGTAAGCTCATTTATCCTGTCGTATGAAATTTCTTTTGATGTAGTTCCAATCAGAGAAACAGTATCTCCCGGAACAATTATATCTCCATCCGCAGGGGGCCTGCATCTGTTTACTACAACGTTATTTATTCTATAGTCTATGATAAGCATAGATCCTTTTGAAGGGAACATCTTGATTTCAATTCCGGCAAGGGCAGAGACCTCCTGTCCCCAGATACCGGCAGCATTTATTACAAGATCGGCGTAAACTTCGGTTTTCCGTCCCTTGAGGTCTATACACTCGACGCCGGTAATTCTAGCGCCGCTTTTTATGACGCCTGTAACTTTCGTATGAGTCAGGATTGTTGATCCTCTCTCCTTGGCATCAAGGATGTTGGCAGATGAGAGCCTGAATGGGTCGATTGTCCCGTCGGGCACTACAAGAGCGGATAGAATATCCGGGTTCAGGTTAGGCTCCATTTCAAGAGCTTTACGGATACTTATCTCCTTCGCTTCTATTCCTGCGTATTTACATCCTTCAATCAGATTCCTGTGATATGCAGGGTCATCTTCCGGGAGTGTTACAAAAAGTCCGCCGGTATCTTCAATACAATGGCTTGCTATTTTTTTAAGAATTTTATTTTCACGAATACACTCTCTTGCCGATTCATGGTCTTTAACAGCATATCGTGCGCCGGAATGAAGCAGCCCGTGATTTCTACCGGTAGTTCCCGAGGCTATATCGTTTTTTTCAATCAGAACGCAGAGCAGACCGCGCATTGACAGGTCACGTGCTATCCCGGCCCCGGTAGCTCCACCTCCGATAATTATTACATTTGTTTCAATTCTATTCATTTTATCAGTTCCCCTGATTTATTAAAGACTGAATTTTAATTTATTTATCAGCAGCGGATCATTTTTTTTGCGATGCAGTAACATTAACCTATCTGTTAACTATATATGTTTCTGTATCATTGACGCAAAATTTATTAAAAAACAGTGAGCTGTAGTCTGTCAAATATTATATCTGTTTGTTTATGATAAAAAATGCAACTGTATAAAAAAAATGGAAAATTCATTTTTTAATCGCTCAAAAACCGGCGGAAGGCGTAGATGCTCCGAACTTAGCGTCGGGGAGGGGGGGGAATTCTTCAGTTTTTGAGTTCCTGCACTTTTTTACAAGTCCTGTGTCGATGGGGAATATTATTCTTAATGGTTTTGAGACATATATTAAGGCAGGTTCATGAATTATTACTAAAAAAATTGACATTTTATTCTTATAAATCAATCTTGTTCAAGCAGGTAAATATGAAGATTCTAAATAATATAAATTCCTCAGCTGATATAAAAAAACTCTCCATTGAAGAGATGAACAGTCTTGCCGGCGAGGTGAGATGCTATATGCTCGATGTCATTTCTGAAAGCGGGGGACATCTTGCTTCATCTCTTGGTGTGGTTGAATTGACAATCGCGCTTCATCATGTGTTTAATACACCTTCTGATAAAATAATATGGGATGTGGGACATCAGACATATTCTCACAAAATTCTCACAGGGAGACGTGAAGAATTTAAAAATATACGGCGTTACGGCGGGATAAGCGGATTTCCCAAGAGGAACGAATCGTCATATGATCCCTATGATGTGGGTCACAGCAGTACCAGTATCTCTCTTGCAGTGGGAGAAGCCGTGGGGCGGGACCTTGCCGGTAAGAAGTACAAGGTCGTTGCTGTAATCGGGGACGGTTCACTAACCGGCGGAATGGCCTTTGAAGCGCTTAATCATATTGGTCATATCGGTAATGACGTAATTATTATTCTCAATGACAACGAGCATTCAATTTCTGAAAATGTAGGGGCTCTCTCCACATATCTTACAGAGATGATTTCGCGGAGTTTATATAACAGGGTCCGTAAAAAATCGATGAAACTGATAAAGAGCATACCCTGGCTCGGAGGGTATCTGTTCAATTTTTTATTCAATGTTTTTTCATCATTTAAAGGTTTTATTATCCCCGGGCAGCTTTTTGAAAATATGGGGATCAGATATTTCGGTCCCGTTGACGGACATAATATTGCCAAACTGGTGGAAATTTTAGATAGAGTAAAAGATATAAATTCAGGACCGAAAATAGTCCATATTATTACAAAAAAAGGGAAGGGGTACGATCCTGCCGAGTGCGATCCATGCAGTTTTCACGGTACAGGCCCATTCGAAAGAACTTCCGGAGAGAGAGCATCAAAGAGTCAGGGGGAGTCATACTCATCAGTAGCCGGAAGAACACTTGCTGCTATCGGCAGGCGGGATGAGAAAGTTGTTGCAGTTACCGCGGCTATGAAAGAGGGGACAGGACTGACGGAATTTGAAAAGGTTGCTCCATCAAGAATTTTTGATGTCGGTATTGCTGAACAGCATGCAGTAACTTTTTCTGCCGCTCTTGCTTCAACGGGGCTTAAACCTTTTGTACCTATATATTCATCTTTTCTGCAGCGGGCATATGATCAGCTTATTCATGATACGGCAATAATGAATCTCCCTGTAAGATTTCTGATAGATAGAGCTGGCATTGTCGGTGATGACGGTGAAACTCACCACGGGCTTTTTGATATATCGATGATAAGAAATATTCCCGGGTTCGAATTTTATGCGCCATCTAACGGTGAAGAACTTCGTGATTTATTATATTATGCCTGGAAACATAATTCAGGTCCTGTTGCCATAAGGTATCCCCGGGGGAGTTCACATACCGAAAAACTTAATGTAAATAAAAATGAGGAGTTTACTCCCGGTAAAATCAGAATCCTGACTAAAGGAAAAGATGCTGCAGTACTTGCTCTTGGGGACATGGTTCAGATTGCACTTGAGACTGAGGCTTTACTTAAAAGAGCGGGGATTTCTATAACTGTAGTTAATATTCTCTCAATCAATCCGCTTGATGTAACCGGAATTGAGAAAGTCATAAAATCATGCGGCGGATTTGTAACACTTGAGAACGGTTTCATTACCGGAGGTGTGGGTGAATATATTTATTCCGCTATTGATCCGGCACTCTGCGGAAAGAGGCTTTTCAGCGGAGGATTCCCCGCACGGTTTGTAACGCATGGGACAGTGAATGAACTTTTCAAAGAGAACAGGCTCGATCCGGAGTCGCTGGCCGAAAGGATTGAGAAAGGTTTAAAGAGCATTAAAAAGAACAAAAAATAAATAAATTGTTTATGTTATTGTATTATATTTATCCTGAACGTCAGACGCATTGTACCTATCCCCTCCGGTTAAGGAGAGGATAGATACTCAACATTTAAGGGGTTCTTAAATTATTCTATAACGACGGTTTCTGTTTCTTATACCCCTTTGGTCCAAGTAATTTTAATATAATCTTAAATTCTTAAAAATCAAGTTTATTTTAAATTTATTGAATATTTTTTAAAAGAAAACCTTTTCAAGACCGTTAATGTAATTAAGACTGGTAGCGGTTATTTTTGGGGGCACAGCGCTTCGCGCATACGTACCCCGAAAATAATGTGCTGCCAATAAATACTGAATTAAGATTGTATATTTATACTTGAAGACGTAATTGATGCAGAATAATCTGATGTTTTAATCCGGGAGTTATTTATAATGAAATTTAAGTCTATATCTATAATACTGCTTTTTACATTTATTTTTGTTTTTAAATTTTCATGGGGTTCTGTTGCAGATGATGCAGATTCTCAGATAAGTTTTAATGAAGTCTGGGGATATCTTATGAGAGGAGAGGAGAAACTCTTTGTCAAAGATGCTCCAATTACTGATATATTTTATTTCAGCGCCACAGTCAATGCCAAAGGGAGAGTCAATACTTCAGTTGTTCCTCCATATACTCCTGCTTTTGCCGGTGGTGACCGCAGGATTCATCTTGTGATTTCCGATCTGATCCATTCATCAAGAATGCACCTTTGTCTTACAAAAAAATATGGAGTGAGACCTCATCTTATAAAAGATTTAGTTGAAGTCACTTCAAAATTTGATGGTATACAGATAGACTTTGAAGCTGTTCAGAGAAGGGATGGAGCGGCATTCGCTGCTTTTCTGCGTGATCTTAGAAAAGCGCTTCCAGGGGATAAAATGCTCAGCGTTGCTCTCCCTGCGAAACGGATTTATGTTGATGATGCCTATGATTACAGAACTATATCAAAGATAGTCGATCGGGTTCTGATAATGGCGTATGATCAGCACTGGAGTACAAGTAAGCCGGGACCGGTCGCATCTCTACAGTGGTGTAAAGCTGTTGCAGATTACGCTTCAAAAAATATTCCAAGAGACAAACTGGTCATGGGGCTTCCGCTTTATGGAAGGGAGTGGGGCGATGATGGTTACAGCCGTTCGCTGCGGTGGCCTCTGGTTAATGAACTTATGAACAGGGATGATGCTGTTATTGAGTACTCCCTTGACGAGGGATTTAAAGTGATGTATAAAGAGAATATGAGGAATACATTCTATTTTGATGATATTAAAGCCACACGGCAGAAGCTTACCATGTACAGTGACTACACGGAGGGTGTCGGTTTCTGGAGACTGGGCATGGAGAGTGAAGGTTTATGGAATATTATCAGATTATCCGGTGAAGATGAAAAGGTTGCATTAAATCCATGAGATTTGCGGAAGTGAATCTTTCCAGATAATTCCAAGACACCCCTTGGTGATCATTCTCTGAATTTCATCTGATATAAAATCATTATTTCTTCCGGTTTTTTCCTTTAAATATATAGACAGATTTTT
Source organism: Spirochaetae bacterium HGW-Spirochaetae-5 (assembly GCA_002839285.1). GTDB lineage: Bacteria > Spirochaetota > UBA4802 > UBA4802 > UBA5550 > WRGT01. The sequence continues at coordinate 10,909 of PGXT01000047.1, forward strand.
TTTGAATTCCCCGGTATCCAAGGAACCGGGGTCTGTATAATTTTCGATAAGTCTTTTTTCTATAAGTTCCATGTTGAATTTATATAGTTCCACATGGCGGAGCATTGAATCATCTCTTAATGAGATAGCTTCGCCTCTGTTTTTTTTCAGTGCGGTCTCATCCATATATTTTTCAAGGGATCTGTAGAATCCATGTACAATTGCGTCAACTCTTTCAGGTGTAATTCCCCCTGTGCTGCATACTGACTGGTTCGCATCATAAAGATCCCAGTCATCGGTCAGTATTGTTATGCCGTACTCTTCAGCTTTTTCTCTTATCTCTGTTCCGGGAAATGGGGAGAGGATATGAATACCGAAATCCATATTAAGTTCACCGGCAAATCGAAGAGTGTTCATAACAGTCTCTTCAGTTTCACCCGGGAGACCCAGGATGTACGATGCCATAGGCGTTATTCCTGTATTACGGCACATCTCTGCAGCCGCGCGGCATTTTTCAAGATCGGTTTTTTTCTTTACTCTGTCGAGTATCTCCTGATTACCGCTTTCAATTCCGAAGCATAGAGTAGTGCACCCCGACTCTTTAAGTTTAAGGAGCAGATCCTCTGATATGGTATCCACGCGGGCAAAGGCGCTCCAGGGCTGTTTTATTCCTCTGGAGATTATCCCGTCGCATATTGCTATACATCTCTTTTTATTGGATGTAAAAAGATCATCGGCAATATTTATCTGACTGAATCCCATTTTAGAGAGAAGTTCAAACTCATCTATAACACGTTCAATGTTGAAATATCTCAGCCGGCTTCCGACCATTTTTCTCCCCAGGCAGAATATGCAGCTGTGAGGACATCCTCTGGCTGTGATCATATTTACAGGTAGATCCATGGCTTTATATTTTGAAAGAGCAATAATATCTCTTGCAGGGTAGGGGAGAATATTGATATCCTCTATGAGTTCTCTATCGGGCGTATGATGGATGATATTATCTGTTATATATGATATTCCATTTACTGCGGCTGTATCTCTCTTTTCTGATAATGCATTTAACAGTTCTGTGAAAGTTATCTCCCCTTCGCCTCTTACGATATAGTCGACAATACCGGAGCTTAATACCCCTTCGGAATCGAATGTAGCGTGAGCTCCCCCCATTACAGTTATAACCCCGGGTGCTAATGATCTGTATTCCCTGAGAATTGCCAGGGATTTTTTTACAGTCATGGAGACTGCGGTTGCTCCTATTATATCAGGATTAAACTCTTCAATTACAGATTTATATCTTTCGATTGAGTTCTGCTCAATTATATAATCTTCGATTCGAACTTCATATCCTTTTTCAATAAGGTATGCGGCAAGAGACATCAGTCCGAATGGCGCCGAGGGGTGCTCCTCAAAGGGGTATGGAGGGTTGATGAGAAGAATTTTTTTCATATAAGGAAATACTCCGGATGGCAATTATGAGGCAATAAACTCTATGTTCAGGATGTGACGTAAATAAAATTTTGTAAAGTAATATTTTTTGCATAAAAACTTCCTGCATTTTAGTGATTTATTTTAAGGCACAGCGCTTCCGCGCTGCGCCGGAAATGGGGGTTACAGGGGCAACGCCCCTGTAACCCCCATTTTCAGCGTATGCGAAGCATACGCACTTAAAAAAATCTCTACTTGGCATTTTAAATAAATATCCTGTTTTCTTTATTGAAATCGATATTTAAAAACTGTATATTGAATCAGTATGTATTCCTTAATTTTTATAAAGAAAAGGAATTGTATATCGCCGACGCCAAAGGCGGCGGGGATATACAATTCCTGTTTTTTACACTAAAAATTATATTCAGGAATAATTACTGATATCAAATAGTATTCAAAAATAATTAAAAATTTGTCAACCTCAGGGGGTAATTCTTATGAGTCATGACAGAATGCCTGCACTATTCATAGGCCATGGTTCACCCATGAATGCATTGCATAAAAATGAGTTCACCGCGGCTTTGGGAAAGCTCTCATCAGCAATTCCGGAACCTGAAGCAATACTTGTAGTTACGGCGCACTGGCTGACTCAGGGGACGCGGATAACATCGTCTAAAAATCCCGAACAGATATATGATTTTTACGGTTTTCCCGAAGAGCTTTATGCTGTTAAATATCAGCCCCCCGGCTCGCCGGATATAGCCGCAATGATAAAGAGATCTGTTAATGGAGTGACTATTACAGCTGACGAGGATAGAGGGATCGATCATGCCGCCTGGGCAGTTTTAAAGCATATTTATCCCGATGAAAAAATACCTGTACTTGAACTCAGTCTTGATATGAATGCATCTCCCGATATCCATTACAGGATCGGCAGGAGCCTGTCGGTGCTAAGGGACAAAGGAATTCTTGTAGTAGGTAGCGGCAACATTGTACATAATCTGCAGGTAATGGAATATTACGAAGGTGTTGAACCTCACGACCGGGCTGTAGAATTTGATGAGCGGGTAAAAAAATATCTGCTTGAGGATAATCATACTGAACTTGTCGAGTATGAAAAATGGGGTAATATTTCAAGATACGCCGCTCCCACAGATGAGCATTATATTCCAATGCTTTATTCGGCAGCTCTCAAAGAGGATGGGGATAGTCTGGAGTTTGTTTATGAGTCTATCCTTCACGGATCAATCTCAATGAGAAGTTTTATTATCAGATAACAACAGTCCAGCTTATAAACAGTCACTAACCCCGCCGCCTTTGGCGGCGGGGAAATAATTTAAAAGTAAGTGCTCAATTCAATAAAATTGAGCGACTCACTTATGAGTTGCAAAGTTTTAAATAAAAAATAATGAAAAAGAATCGACTTTCTAACCTGTATAACTGAAAAGAGTTTTTTATCCCATATAATCTGAAGGTGTTTAATGAGTAGAGATATACTCACGCGCTATATCTGGCTCTCAATTGCAGCGGCTGTAACGACAATTGCCCTTAAAACAGGGGCATGGTATCTGACAGGATCGGTTGGTCTTCTTTCGGATGCAGTTGAATCTGTTATCAATCTTGCTGCTGCTGTCATGGCTATGGTTATGCTCAAAATTTCCATGCTCCCCCCTGATGCGAATCACGAGTTTGGTCATGGAAAAGCTGAGTATTTTTCAAGCCTGGTCGAGGGTCTGCTTATAATGGTTGCTGCCGGGGGTATAGCTTATACGGCCGCAGAGAGATTTATTAATCCGCAGCCTGTTGAGCAGATCGGTGTGGGGCTTTTTGTTTCATTGATTGCTTCAATTATTAATTTTTCAGTATCACGGATACTCCTGAACGCCGGTAAAAGATACCGCTCGATCACCCTGGAAGCTGACGCGCAGCATCTGATGACAGATGTATGGACATCTGTGGCTGTTATAGCTGGTGTCGGTGTTGTGGGGTTGACCGGCTGGCTGAAACTCGATTCAATTGTTGCTTTTGCCGTGTCACTGAATATTCTCTGGACCGCATTTGCAATAATAAGGCGTTCGGTCGCGGGTCTCATGGATGCCTCCCTCTCGGTGCAGGAGCTTGATATCATTGAGTCTGTTCTTTCCCGTTACCGTAAAAAGGATGTACAGTTTCATGCACTGCTCACACGTCAGGGTGCTTCAAGGAGATTTGTTTCGGTTCATGTTCTTGTACAGGGAAGCATGTCCGTACATGACGCTCATCATATTGCCGAGGATTTTGAAAAAGATATACGTACTGCACTCCCCGATACTGTTGTTTTCACTCATATCGAGCCTGTTGACGACGAGATCTCTTTTGTAGATATACCGCTTGATAGAGAGTAATGGACCCGATTCTCAGGATATAAACAACAGGGATTAGTATCATGACCCAATGAATTTAAATCAATAATTTATCAGCTATAAACTTGAAATCCCCCCGTTTCGCTTCGCTCAACATCCCCCTTTAATAAAGGGGGTTATGAAATTACGGAAGTTTAAACCCTCTTTATCAAAGAGGGTGGCCGATAGGCCGGGAGATTTTTCGGTATTATATAGAGAACTATTTAATGAAAATCTATCCGGTCACAGGTTATAAGACTCTTTGCTGATTCTGAATCTGCAATAAAATCTCTATGTCCCCGGATTGAATCTAAAGTAACAAGGGGATATTTCAGGTATAGATAACTTACAAGAAGTTTGGTGCTCTCAATCTGAGGGGAATCAGTTTGAACCTTTTCCACATCGTAATTTCCCAGGAGAAGTATATTTACTATGCTCGAAAGTCTCTCTTTTCCATAGCTTTCTGAAACGTAATTTGTGTCTGAAGTCCTGTCTATAGACCGCCCTTCATAAATCAGCCCATTTTTATCTATTATAAAATGATAGGCTATATCTCCCCAGCCATTTGTTTTTACATGATATTCCAGGATACTTTTTAATGTTACATTTGAAGATCCGTCGTGATGAATGCCGATAAACTCAACGGGTTTTCTTTCAGCATGATAGAACCCTTTTATGGTGTTATTATCCGGCGGCAGTTCGGCCCAATCGGAACGGATTATCATTGTGCTTATGATGCAGTTTTCAAGCCGCTGGTAGGTCCATTCTTCCTGAACCGGATCTGCCGGAAAAGAGAAACTCTCTTCAACAGGATTTTGAGCTTTAATGCTGAACGGAAGATGAATATTAAGTAAAATACAACAGCTTAAAATTATAATTCGATTCCTTGTTTTCGTAACCATTTTCATATGATGAAGGTTGAGATTGAAATCTTGCTGTGTCAATAAAATTTTTTTATTCAAATAAAACTGTTCCAATCATAAGTCAATCCAGAATTCACATAACCGCTCAAAAGCTGGTGAAACTGCTCTACGCCGTGTCATGGACGCGGTGTAGAGCAGTTTCACCACCAGTTTATGAATAGAAATAAATTCACCGTTAATTTAATCTCTGAAATACTTGACTTAAAAACATGATAAACTCTAAAGTACTCAACTTTAATAAAAAAATAATGAAAGGATTTTGAAATAATTATGAATATCAGTAAGAATAAATACCAGCCGATAAAGCGTGTTTTATATTTTTTTATACTATTTTTTACACTGCTTTTCAGTATTTCAGAGAATAGATCGGACCTGCAGAGTAAAGAAAAAGCAGATTCCGGCAGTTTAAAAACTGTAATGCGTGCTTTATATGTACCAAATAATCATAGCCGTAATATGGATTATATTAAAACAATATTAGAAAAGGGGAAGCCCCTTGGAATAAATATGCTTGTTCTTGATGTTCATACATATGGGAGTACAGTCTTTAAAGCAGATAAAAAAGTTCTGGAGTATCTGAAGAGTGAAAATATCTATAGAGTTGCCCGCGTGGTATGTTTTCAGGACGGGCTCAATCAGATAACAATTCCAGAGGCAAGGATGAAAGCTCTGCATACTCTTGTCGGGGAAGCGGCGGATGCGGGATTTGAAGAGGTACAGCTTGATTATATAAGATTTCAGGATGGAGGAATCGCTTTCCCGCTTAAAAAGAAATATGCTTTTATAGAAGAACTTTTGAAGAGCTTCAGGAAAATTACCGATGAACGGAAAGTTAAACTATCAGCTGATCTTTTCGGTCGGATTGTCTACAATCAGAATGATATGATTGGGCAGAAGATGGAAGTATTTATGCCGCATACAGATGTTCTTTATCCAATGCTCTATCCCAGTCACTATACCGGAGACCGCCAGAGGATGTCTAATCCCGGAGAGACAGTAAAAGAGGGGACTCTTAAAGGCCTTAAACGTGTGGAGGGGACTAATGTCGCAATACAGCCATGGATTCAGGCTTTCCCCTATAATATACAGCCTGCGAAAGTAAAACTGGATCAATATGTGGCTCTCCAGATTAAAGGTGTAGAGGAGACTGGTGCACGCGGATGGGTTGCCTGGAATCCTAACGGGGATTATTCATCTGTGTTCAGCGCGTTGAGTATAATTGCCGGGGAAGTGATAACGAAGAAAGAATAGTATATAAAAGCGACCCGCCCCCTCTGTCGCGATGCGACATCTCCCTCACGGGGTGGGA
>PGXT01000235.1 GCA_002839285.1 Spirochaetae bacterium HGW-Spirochaetae-5
TAATTGGTATTTATATATTTTTTATTTTTAAATAATATACGCTGTCGGGTGTGACCCTTCTGAATTCTGTTTTGTTTTATACCGGCTGTTTATTTTTATACTTCATGTATTTATTTACCTTCGATACTTTGTAGCGGCACAAAGTATCCAAAAGCCGCGGGGGCGCTGCCCCTCGACCCCGGGCACCTCAGGCGGCGGTGCGCCTTTAGTGATTCGGTTTATTTAGTGCTGATAGACTTTTTATTTTTAATACTTTTTGAGGTAGTGTCATTTAAAATATATTGTGGGCTCGTAATGGCATCCTTGCCAAACTCGCCTTCGCCTGACGTCGTGTCGGCTCAATTTTGTTGTGAGTGTATAATTTTATTTTCGAATGCAAGACTAATAGATAGGCTAAATTATGTTTTATTGCATGACAAAAGAATCCTTCACAATACTAAACTATCACACACCAACATGTCGCAAAAGAGAATTTAACTACAATGATTAAACCGGATCAGTTTCCGGTTTAATCATTTTTATTTCATCGAACTTTTGTAGAAAATATTTAAGTTACTGAATCTCTTCATCTGTCTCAAGTGTTATATAGCAGTCAGGGAGTTTCTTCTGTAATCTATCTATACCTTTTTGTGTTACTTTAGTCCCCCGGAGTTTAATTATTCTTAAATTTTCAAGACTGGCAAGTTCCTGTATTCCTACGTCTGATACTTTAGTATTAACTAAATCAAGATCTTCTAGAGATTCCAGATCTTTTAAATACTTCATACCTTTATCATCAACTTTTGTCCCCCTAAGATCTAACGCTTCTAATTTTTTTAATCCCGAAAGATAAATCAAACCTTCACTTGTTAAACTGGTACCACCTAAATTCGCGATTTGTAATTCTGTAAAAAATGCTATGTATTTCAGATCTTCATCTTTAATATTCGATAGACCAGTCAAACCTACATAATCAACGGCCTTCTCTTTTGTAGTCACATTTCCTTTTTTTTCTTTATAAAATTTAATTGCTTTTTCCAATTCTGACTCACCAAAACTTATAGATGTAAACATTAGTACACAACTTATTATAATTCCTGTTTTTCTTATCATAATTTCAACTCCAGAATAAATTTTCTTAATCAATATGGTGTTAACCAATAAAAAGAATCCGCATTATCTTTAAAATCTTTTCTAAAATCTCTCCCATAAGATCTTGGCCCTGCTTGATTATGCCAACCAGTATCAAGTTCTCCCCATGTTGTTCCCTGATTAAATAAATAATAACTGTGACCGTTAACTCTTCCCCCGGCATTGATAATTGAAGAATCTTTCAACATATTGAAAAAATTATTATAAACAGTGCTTTGGCTTAATCCCTGTTTATAACTAAAACCGTTTACTTTCAATTGATTCTTGCCTACTATGCTATCAACTAAAATCTGCAAGCCATTCATATCATTAATTGACTCGGCTAATGATATACCATCTCCTTGTATTTTCCCATCCTTCATTAGTTTCAAATACATATCACTGAATGACGCGGGTACTCCATCTTTCAGGGAACTGGTTACTATATTCATAAAGAGTACATTCATGACACATGCTTTACTTGCAAATTCATTCGCAAACGCTGCTACTGCGGTTGGATCATCTACTTTTGAACCAAGAATTTTACGGAAAATATCCTTATTTGCATTTATCATGTCATTGACTTCATTCGATAGCGGTTTATCCTTAGCCTGCCATAGTGTCCTTGCAAGCAGTTCTCTGTCCTCTTCGGTAATATCAAGTCCTAACTCTTTCTTTGTCTGTATGTAGTCTACTGCCTCCTTTGAATTTTCAAATGTTGTATACCATACCCCCTTCTTGTCCATTTTCGCGTATGCCGCATCATTTTCAATAGCGCTTATTCTTCCCTCATATTCTGCAAGTTTCTTCTGAAGTTCGTCTTTTGTTATTTTCCCTTCACGATACTCTTTCATTTTTTCATCAATCTGATGTTCCAATACTGTTAGACGGGCATCTTCATTTTTGTCAATTTCTGAATCATCATTATCAGAAAACATGTTACTTACAGAATCAACTAACCATTTACCGAAACTCTGCAGTCCGCCAAGCACCACGCTCCCCGCGGTTGCGAGTAGACTCGTTACAGTCCAGCTTTTGAGCGAATTCATCACATCGCTTCCTATCTTCCCTGCATAAGCAGACAGTAAACCGGTTATTCCTCCATTATTATAAATCTCATTTATGC
>PGXT01000236.1 GCA_002839285.1 Spirochaetae bacterium HGW-Spirochaetae-5
GACCCATTCATCATATTTATTATCTGCGATACTATTGAAAGACCAAGCCCCAGTCCGGTCTGGCTTTTAACGTATTCGCTGTCAATCCTGGTAAAGGCTTCAAAAATGGAATCTATCTCTTTTTTATCAATTCCTATACCCGTATCACTTACTCTGATAATAATGTCATTATCTATTGATATATTAAGTTCTATACCACCGGTACGTGTATATTTTACTGAATTTGAAATAAGGTTTACAATTATTTGTGCGATACGGGTTTTATCACTGAAGATAATACTTTTTTCAGGGGTGACTTTTGTTGTTAATGTAAGATTTTTGTTTTCGATCTGATCTTTAAATCCCGGGATTATGTGTTCAAGCAGTTCATCTATATTGAAAAAACTGTTTTTAATTGATATCTGATTATTTTCTATTGTTGTAAAATCGAGCAGATCCTGAATGATAAAAAAAAGATTTTCTCCCGAATGTTTTATCATCTGCAGAGTATGTATGTCTTCAGCCGGGAATTCCTTTTCCATCATCAGGCCGGAAATTCCGATAATTCCGTTTAATGGTGTTCTTAGCTCATGACTTAGTGTCGCAAGGAATCTGCTTTTTGCCATGTTTGCTTCTTCAGCGTTTCTCCTGGCTGCTTCAAGTTCACTGTTCTTCCGGATTAGTGCAGATTTAACTTCTTCAAGCTCCATATTCCTGGAGTTTAGTATTTCTCTCTCCTCTGCAAGTTTCAGGGTTCTTTTATTTACCTTCTGCTCAAGGGACCTGTTAAGCTCGGTGTTGATTTCAAGTTCCTTCTGAGCCAGTTCGAGGGCACTGTCTGTAATTGCTGTATTATTATAGAGAAGACTGAATACAATAATGATTGCTATAACATTGTTAAGAGTACTCGAAAGGAGATTGAAATGTACGGCTGGATCAGAAGCATTTATAGAATAAAAATACAATGAAACAGTCAGTACTATGAAAATTAAAGAAACTATACTCTGGATCCGTCTGCTGCTGAAAAGGGCTGTGAAAACCATACAGCCGTATGAGAGTACTGCAAAACTGTTATATCCTGTTTCTACCTGGATAAATCTTTTCACAAGAAATCCCCCGATTGTCAGAATAGTAACGATAATAATATCTATTGCTGATGCGATTTCAAATTTTCCTTTTTTTATAAGTACAAGCCCTATTGATAATGATATAATAAATGCGGAATCGATTATAAGTATTCCGGCCAGTTCACGCGGGGGATTTCTGAAAATGTTGATAAATAAATATAGAATCATAACAGGGAGAAGAATAATATGAGTCCATATGAGCAGAGATACTTTCTGACGGATAATGAAAGTTGAATCAGTGTAAGCAGTAAGGAAATATTTTAATATATTATTGTGAATCATTTCTACTCCCGATTTCAACTCTCTTAAAAACAAAATTATAATCTTAACCATAAATAAATATTATATATCTCCGCCTGCCAGGGTGGTGTGGATACTAGATTACTTTTAAACTATAATAAGTTAAGGTATAAATACTGAATGGCTATAATAATTAAGAGTTTATTATTTAAAATAGCTTTATATTAAACAACTTTTTTATACATAAATTAAATTTTATTTATAATATCTCTGTTTTTAATTCCGGTCATGTTATTGTCACTTTTTGTGATTGAATTATTAATTGATAAAGGAATTCAGTATTTCTTTACTTTTCTAAAGTAAAAAAAGCTCTATTATCCCCGCCGCCGAAGACGGCGGGGATATAATTTTTTTGTTTTTTACTCTAAAAATTATATTCAGGAATAATTACTGAAAGGAATTGTAAATTCCGGTTATCATTTTTTTAACATTATTATTTTCCCGGAGTCATAAGCGCTTAATGAAAACCAATTTTAAAAGAGTAAAGATTAAAGTTAAAGGAATAGTCCAGGGAGTTGGTTTCCGTCCCGCTATGGCTAAGCAGGCCATCTCTATGGGGCTTACAGGTCAGGTCTGCAACACCAGGGATTCCGTAGAAATTGAGATTCAGGGGGAAGCCGGGGTTGTTCAGAAGTATATTGATCAGTTTAACAGTTTTACCCCTGAAAATGCAGTAATATCATTTTTCTTCACGGAAGAGATTAAAACAGTTCCCGATGAAGAGTGCTTCAGTATCATCGAAAGCAGTGAATCGGGACCGACAAGATTCAGTATCCCCCCCGATATAGCAATGTGCAGCAGATGCAGAGATGAATTTTATGATCG
>PGXT01000048.1 GCA_002839285.1 Spirochaetae bacterium HGW-Spirochaetae-5
ATTTTATATGATAAAAAAAGTGATTTTAAAAGGGAGAGTGCAGGGGGTCGGGTGCAGAGGCTACTGTGCCGGATATGCACGTAAATATCTGATAAAGGGATCTGCAACTAACCTTGGTGACGGCACTGTCCGGCTTATTCTGGATATTAGAGATGAGCTGGTCCTTCAGCGTTTTGTTTCATCATTAATTTCAAACCCTGATAGCCGTATATTCTACGGTTCAATTGAAGATGTCTCTATAAGTGATTACAGCGGCAAAACAGATGGGGATTATAATTTTTAATTAGCAGCTAATACCACCGGTTTGACACTTTTCATCCTTCGATATTTTACCGTTTTAAATTTTTTATGTAATTCGTGAGTATCCATTTTAAGAAAACTGCAGTAGGGGGTATCTTTAATCTTCTCAAAAAATATATCTGCATACTCGATATACTTTTCTTCAAAAGATTTTCTTGAGTGACCGTGGGCAGCTTTGAAATTTCCCATTCGCCTGATGTCACCATTGAATTCAGGACTGATATGGTAGAGTTCGTGAAACATCACATTAATTTTGTCTTTTGCCGAAAGACTGAAAAACTTTGGAATATAAAAATATATAATGTATAGAATTTCAGAATCGTTAATTTTAACTTTTGGTATTGTATAAAAACGTCCATTATGTTTAACAATTTCTGCACCATCCTTAAAACGCAAAGGGAGAAGTTTTCCGTAAGTAGCTCCTCTGCAGTCTTTGCGGTTGGAGGCACAGCATACCAGTATTCTGTTTAAATCAAATTTTTTAAATTCTTCGGTAGTTTGAACCATGTCGTGAATAATCAGAGTAAGAATGTCAGTAAGGTTTATTGAATTTTCAGACATCAGTAAGTTCCTGCCCTTTCAATTAGTTCTTCGGCGTGTTTTATGGATATATCTGTAATTTCAGCACCTGCAAGCATACGGGCCACTTCTCTGATTTTTTCCTTTTCTGAAAGATTTTTAATTACCGTTGTTACTCTACCGTCGTTTTTCCCTTTCTGTACCAGATAGTGACTATCGGACATTGCGGCAATTTGAGGAAGGTGTGTTATAAGAAGAACCTGTCTTCTTTTTGAAAGATTTTTAAGCTTTCGTCCCACAATCTCTGCTGTTTTACCGCTGATTCCTGCATCAACCTCATCAAAGATAAGAGTGTCTACAATATCTGCTGATTGAATGACATTTTTAAGAGCGAGCATTATCCGCGACATCTCCCCTCCGGAAGCAACTTTTCGAAGCTGTTTCAGATCCTCCCCTTCATTTGCAGAGAGCATAAACTCTATGCGGTCAAGGCCGTGGGGATAGAGGATATACTTCTTATCGCCTGTATCGATATCTCCATCAGCGCTGATCTCTCTTGTAATTGAAATTTTAAAGATAGTCCCGCTCATTCCAAGATCATTCAGCTCTTTGATTACAAGCTCTTCAAGTTTCTGTGCGGCGGCTTTTCTTTTTTCAGATAAATCCAGGGCCAGTTCTTTCGCCTCTTTAACAGTCTTCTTCTCCTGATCTTTCAGCTGCTCAAGCTGTTCTTCGCTTGAGTTGATTGTTTCAAGTTCGCTCTTCGCTTTTTCGGCATATTGAAGAATCTCCTGAATTGTATCGCCGTATTTTTTTTTCAGAGCCTGAATCAGATTTAATCTCTCCTCTACCTGATTTACCCTTTCAGGTGAAAAATCCACACTGTTCTTATAATCATGCAGAACAGATGTTGAATCTTCAAGAGAGTATAAAGACTCTCTTATCGTGTCAAGGATTGATGAAATATTCGGGTCGATATCTGAAATTTTAGAAAGACTCATTTCAGCTTTTTTAAGATTCCTGAGGACTCCCGTGTCTCCTGTAATAAGATCTGCGGTATTATTGATTTCTGTAAAAAGTTTCTCTGAATTACTCAGCAGATTCGATTCGGCCTTAAGCTCTTCATCCTCTCCGATTTTGAGGGAAGCCGATTCAATCTCCTTAACGGAAAATGTATTAAATTCTATACGTCTCGCTTTCTCTCTCTCATCAATCTGAAATGAATTTATTTTATTGCGGATGGAGGTCAGTTTTTCATGCATGGATTTTACAGCGGATACTTCACTATTAAGTGAGCCGAAACTATCCAGAAGTTCTCTGTGTCTTGCGGTATTTATAATATTCTGATGTTCATTCTGTCCGTGTATATCAATAAGGTTTTCGGAAATCTCTTTCAGTTTGGCAATAGGAATCTGAACTGAATTTGCATAGCATCGTCCTTTACCATTTGCGAACAGCTCCCTGTGAATTATCAGGGTATCATCTTCATTCTCGATTCCCGACTCCTCCAGGATTTGTTTAAGACCTGTAAGAGCAGATATGTCAAAAACCGCTTCAAGTGACGCCCGGTCAAAACCTGTCCGGATCATGTCTACACTCATCTTCTCTCCCAGTACTCCTGAAAGCGCATCGATAAGGATAGATTTTCCGGCTCCTGTCTCTCCGCTCAGAATATTAAGCCCCTGATTGAATGTTACAGTCAGTGAATCAATAATTACAAAATTTTTAATTCTCAGATCAAGAAGCATAATGGATATCCTCTGAAGATAAAATCAGCCCCAGTTTAATTTTTCCCTGAGGATTGAGAAGTAGTTTTTTTCAGGATGAAGAATGAGTTTCATTTTTTTATCTGTTTTACGAAACATCAGATCGTCACCTGCAGAAAATTCGATAGCCTCCTGACCGTCAATTGTCAATAATAAATTTGTCATATCGGTAAGTGTTCTTGCTTTAAGAGTTGATGCGGCAGGCAGAACAATCGGTCTGATAGAAAGAGAGTGGGGGCAGACCGGATTAACAATAAAAACATCATTGGCATCGGGAACAACAATAGGTCCTCCAGCAGAGAGGGAGTAGGCAGTGGAACCTGTCGCAGTGGCAATTATAAGTCCGTCACCTGAATATTTATTTAAGAATAGATCGTTCACATGTAGTTCAATTTGTATAGCTCTTGAAAATGCCCCTTTTGAAATAACAGCATCATTAAAAAAGTAGAGCGACTGCCTGTTCCCGTTTTTATTATGAATGGCTTCCATAACATTACGGTCAGCAGTAATCAGATCCCCTTCAAGAATTTTTACAAGATAGGATTCATATTCTGCAGGACTGAACTCTGTAAGAAAGCCGAGTTTCCCCCTGTTGATTCCGAAAATCGGAGCTTTCTGTTCAAGGAACATCCGGGCTGTTTTCAGGAAAGTTCCGTCACCCCCGATAGCAATAATCAGATCGGGAGATTTAAGATAATCATTTTCATCTGCAATAAATTTTTCTAATTCCCCGTCATGCAGGATTTTGTAATCGGGAAGGAGAAATTTAATACTCTTTCTGGAGAGGAGTTCAGAAATATTTTTTATTATCTCAAGCGATTTATAATCATCAGGCCTGAAGTTGAGGGATACTGTTTTAAACATTTATTTTTCCATTATTTCGTAAGTAAATTTCATCAGGAGCCCGGGGTTTTTATCAATAAAAAATTTTAAATCTTCACCCTGCATTGCAAAAAGCGAAACCGGTTTTTTATTTTTAAAAGTATAGAGTGCGGGAATATTTTTATGAAGTCTCTCAAGGGATCCGACAAAATCACCTTTTTCAAGCGTGGTAATTTTTTTCCCATCTTTATAAACTTCAATTTCACCATCACGGATGAGATACAGAGTGTGAAGTATTTCACCTTCTTTAATCAGTGTTTCCGGTTTTTCAATTTTATGAGGAATAAATATCGATTCCAGCCAGGTTTTCTGAGTAGGTGTGCAGAGCTTAAAAAAGTTGTTCATAGAAAGAAGATTCCATGTTTCAATGCTTCTGGTGGCGGCTACTTTTTTCAGTATTTTTTCAAATTCGGTTCCTGCAATGAAATTCAGGAATTTGTCTTTTTTAATGGTAAATAGAATTACATCTGTTCCGGCATAAACATTTGCGGCTCTCTTCTGTTCTGTAACGATAGCCACTTCTCCAAAGTAGTCGTAGGGTCCGTAAATTTTATCCTGTTCTAGGCCTTCACTTTCAACTGAAATATTTCCGGAATAGATAATAAAAAATTCATCCCCTATTGTTCCCTTTTCTATTATCTTATCACCTTTGCTGAATTTTTTAGTAACTACAATATCAAGAAGTTCCTGAGCCTTCCAGACGGGGAGATCGCTCATGAAGTCCAGACGTTTAAATACACTTAGAATCTGATATGCGTCCTCATGTAACGGCGCCTCTGTTTCGAAATAGAGAGTATTTTCCATACCGAATTTTGCAAGAGTCAGAGATGTATTTTCCGGAAAATCCTTCTTTGCAATATGATAAATTACGGTTCTTTTTTGAATCTCATCGGGAAGTTTGTTCATAAATTCAATGGGTGTATGGAGAGGCGGTACCCCCGATTCGTGATAGATTACTTTTGAATCCCAGGGGAAATTTTTCAATTCATCATATCTTTTTCTGTTTATAACTTTTTTCTCCAGCAGCTCATTGTGCAGTTCCGGGTTATTATTGTGATCAGAGGAGTATACAAATGACTGATTCTGAAACTCCATTCTGAATCCGATTGTTGGGATAGAATGAAGAGTGTAGAACATTTCAAATTTTCCGCCGTTGATGTATAATGGACTTCCGATTTTAACGGGATAGAAATCGAATAAGCTCATAAGGTATTCCGGACTGACATCACTCAGAGCTGAATATTTTTCAAGAAAACTTTTCATCACTGTTTCAGTTGTATATACAGAAACTTTTCCCTCTTCAAGAATTTTCTGAAATGTTCCCGCGTCATGGTCTGCATGGCAATGGGTGAGAATAATACTATCGATAAATTTCGGGCTTACGTTTGAATCAACAAGCCATTCCGTGGAGTTTACCGGAGGGTCTACCATTATCCCCTGATGGTTAAGCCATATTATAAATCCCGATGTGTTCTCCTCGGGATCAAAACCGTGACTCGGTCCAAGGCAGGTAACACCGAAGAGAGGGGGGAGGTATGGTTCAGGAAGTCTCTCTCCAATCAGGTATGTGGTTTTGTATTCAATGTTCCCCGGGATATCCGCTGTAAATTTGTGATTGAAGAACAGCTTATAATTACCATCCGGTTCAATGGTGATTGATATTCCGTTATGAGAGAAACTGTTGTTCTTAAAAATTCCGAACTGCACCATATTTGAAAGTTTATTATTACTTCTGAAATAGTTCATCTCGGATAGTATATCAGGAACCAGAGACTGGTCAATGTTAGAGGAGTAATCATCGGCTATATTAAAAACTTCAGGTCCGAATACCGACTCCTCAAGAACTTTTTTCATCTTTACAAACTGCTCTTCACGGCAGATAATCAGGGTCTTTTTTTTACGGATAAAATAATTCCAGTATAAGGGGAATTCGATTTCGGCAATACTTATACCTTTGATCCAGTTGAACATTTTTTCCGGGAGTACGAATATCTCCGGAACCCCCATTGGAAATTTCATTGTATCTTTGATTGTCTCCGGGGGAGATCCGAATTGAACATATCCTGCAGGGGTCTGCACAAGATAACCGCCGCGGGGGAGTGCAATCATAGTATCGTTTAAATCAATAGCTTCCTGTTTTACCATTGTATCAGTCCTTATATATTTCATCCGGATTAAATAGGGGCTTACTGTTTATCATAGCTTCATCCCCTTTAATATTTCTGAAGAAACAGCTCCTGTAACCCTCGTGGCATGCGGCCCCTCCGGCCTGATCCACTTTCAGAAGAATTGTATCACTGTCACAATCAAGATATATCTCTCTGATAATCTGAATATGATTTGATGATTCACCCTTCTTCCAGATCCGTTTTTTCGATCTGCTCCAGTAGTGGGCGTGACCTGTGGATTGTGTAAGAGAGAATGCCTCTTCATCCATGTAGGCAAGCATAAGAACATCCCCTGTCTCAAAATCCTGTATTATAACCGGAACAATTCCGTTATTCTTTTCAAAATCTATCTTGTAATTTTTCATTTTTTAGTGAAGTACCTGTTATATAAATTTAAAGCCTTCCTGTTATTATCGGCAGAAATAACAGATCTTAGAAGTATGTATGCTCTCTCTTTTTCATTTTTTAATAATGCTATTGCCGCTTCATTAACTCTCATCTGATTAAATAATGAACTTCTTTGATTGTCATCTCTGTTTATCAGTGAGTTGCCCTTTTTAATCATTTCATCAGCTGCTAAATAGTTACCCTTTGACGCATAGAGTACAGATAATCCGGAGTATGCCCCGCTGAATTTTTCGTCAATCTTTAAAGACTGATTGCATAACATTAAAGCTTTATCAATATTATTATTATTGAATTCCATATAGGCCAGAGAGAGATAGTATTCAGGTCGGGGATTGATTTTGATATTATCCTCTATGAGATCTGCTGCTTTTTTCTTTTCATTCAGCAGAAATAAATTGATGAAAATAACTTCATCATGAACCTGGTTGATACTGCTGTTTATCTTCGGTATTTCATTGAATTCGGAAACAGATTTTATGTAATCCTCTTTCAGGTAATTTATTATCCCGGAAAGGTATTTAAGTTTATTCTTATCAGTATTATTACCCGTTGTTGTTTGGATAAGTTTTTCTGTATCATATAATATTCTCTTTTCATTATTTAAAAAGATATCATTCCGATTGGAATTTTTACCATCTCTTTTACTTGTAACTTCATTCAGGTGGTATTCTTTCTTTAGAAGAAGTAATCTCACCAGGTATATATGATGCTGCAGTTTCACCAGGTCTTTTTCATCAGTATCGGCATTGTTAACTGCCGTCTCAATGTATGAGAAGTCCATGCCTTCTCCTGCTGCAGAGATATCTATTTCATCTGCTTCTATCAATTTATTATAATCCCTTTGAAATACAGCAGCCTGTAATCTGGGGTATATCGCGGAATCATTTCTGTTCTTTTCCATATACTTATTATAGCAGTATACTGCTTCCGAACTTTTCCCCAGAGAGAGGTAGCAGTCGCCGATCTTTATCCACAGGGGATGATATGCCGGATCCAGATCAAAAGCTTTAGTTAAGTATATTAATGATCTCTCAAGATTTTTTATTCTTTCAGAGGGATGATCAATCCGGGATAAAGAATAACAGACTTCTCCTTTTAACTGAAATAAATTCTTATCTTTCATATTGTTGTATTCAGATTCATCAGTCGATTTCAGATATTCTTTATAGTATTTTACCGCCTTTTTGTAATCCATCAAATCACTGTAGAGATTTCCGAGCTGATATAGTTTATCGGGTGTAATCCTGGTTTTACCCGGACTTTCCAGCACCTTTATCTTTTTTTCTGTCTCGGCATGATCAGATTTCTGATCTCCGATGTTTACAGTGAAAAAGGGATCATTTAAAATGGTTCCGAACTTAATGGAAGGGGAGGGGAACTCCATTGCGCGGAGGATCTCTTCTCTGTCATTTTCCTCCCCGGTTGCTGAAAAAGATAATGTCATAAAGATAGCCAGTGCTGCCAGCAGTTTTGTTTTCATCGGTACTCCCCCTGTCTGTTATTAAAGTATCGGTAGTTTTGATATTAATCAATGAAATTTTATGTCTCCTGATAATATGACATAATACTTTTATGAATCAACGGTTGGTATCGGATAATCACAATAATCTTTCAGTATTTATCTCGCAGCTTCAATTGAATATGAAAGTGATGTTATACCCTTGCAGATCTAATCATTACCCACATCTATTATTTTCAACTATAAATCATTCCGCAAAGCCCCCGCACCCCAGGAGGGGGCAAAGCAATTCAATAGTTTTTCATTAGGTGTTTTAATATTAAGACAAAGTTTTTCTTTATCTTTGCCCCCTCCGGGGGTGCGGGGGCTAAACAGTAAGATGTTGGTACAAGTCAGGACGAAGACTTCGGTGGATATCATTTCATTAATCATACTGAAGAATATTTTCAGGGGAGAAGGCTATTATCAGATTATTATGTATCAGTTTGCAGAGAGGCGGATCAAGGGTTTATTTTCTGAAAATCATATACATATTAATAATGTCATCACTGTTATCATCGAATACAGCAATACCGGTAGCTTTATACATGTGAACAGTGTGATTGCTTATTGTGAAAGTTTCGAGACCGGATGTCCCATAGTTCTGTACAAAGTTTCCGGTTCCCGCAGAGAGTTTCACCGCATCTGAAGTTATACGTCTTTCAGATTTCAGTCCTGCAATAGCAATGATGGATTTATTCTCTACAAATAGAATAACCGAATCCTGTTTGTAGAGAATTGAGTCAAAGTTTAAACTGCTGAAAGCTTCTATCTTTATTATTTCTTTAATATTCCCTGGAACAGTTATAATATTGATTTCATCGTTAATTTGAATTGTATCACCGATGCTGTATCCTTCCGCAGTTTTACCCGGAACGATAAGGTTGATATCGGGAGATGAACCGGTTGGTCCCGATGAAATGCATGAGATCTGAATGAAGCATAGTATAGCAGCAGCTTTTCTGAAATTCATTTCAAAGCCATTCTTGATATTACCGGCATTCTTCTGGGATATTTATCATCTGTCGGTTTAGTTTTAGTTAAAAGCAGACCGTCAAACGTATCTGTTCCGGTTATAGTTAATGATCTGCTGCTATCCATGGAGAGCCCCAGTTCATCAAGATGATTTAACAGATTGACGCTGTAGTTTTTCTGGTTTTCATTAATATATAGAAGAATGCTCCCGCCTGTTTTCAGTAACGGAGCTCCCAGTTCGGCTATTGTGTAGATGTCCGACATGGCTCTGGTAATAACCAGGTCAAATTTTTCCCGATAGTTATCATCTCTCCCTGCGTCTTCAACGCGAAGGTCAACTCCGTTTACATTTGATATTCCCAGTTCTGTACAGGTTTTGTTTATGAATCGTATTTTCTTCTGGTTTGAGTCGAGCAGAATACCGGAGCACTCATCATATTTGACAGCAAAGGGAATGCCGGGTATACCTGCTCCTGTTCCAAGGTCTGCAAATAATGTTCCACGTGGAACATTTATACCGGATAGAGGTTCTAGGCTTCCGATAATCAGGTTTTCAATTAAATCAGTAAGAGTTTTATGTCCGGTCAGGTTGTACTTTTTATTTTCGTCATGAATTGTTTCGCCATAGCTTTCAAGTAAGGCCAGTTTTCTTTCGTCTGTTATTCCTGTTCTTTCGGATATTAGTTTGAGATTAGACAGATGTTCCACGTGGAACCTCCTTTTGTTTTTGCGAAGAAACTTCCAGATAAACCAGAAGGATTGAGATGTCGGATGGGTCTACTCCGGATATTCTGGAAGCCTGCCCTATGGTTGCAGGCAATACTTTCATGAGCTTCTCTCTGGCTTCGTTCTTTAAACCCTGAATCAGTTTATAGTCGATATCCTGCGGGATAAGTTTTGATTCAAGCTTTTCCATCCGCTTAATTTTCTCGGCATCTCTTGCTATATATCCCTCGTATTTGATTTCCATTTCAATTACAGGGGAGAGCAGGTCGTCGTATGTTTCGTTCAGTATTTCTGTTACATCCTTCATGGTGATACCCGGTCTTCGCAGAAGGTTTTCAAGGCGTGTTTTACCTCGGACTTCAATGGTCGGATCTGCTTTAGTTAGAATGCTTTTTATTCTTTCATCAACATTGATCACAGTATTCTTTATTCTGGTGATTTGTGAATTGATTTCGTTGTATTTCTTTTCCATTACGGAGAGACGTTCCTTATTGATAAGTCCGCTTTCATATCCGTAATTCATAAGCCGTTTATCAGCATTATCCTGTCGAAGGAGCAGGCGGTGTTCTGCTCTGGATGTAAACATTCTGTATGGTTCGGTTATAGTTTTTGTTATCAGGTCGTCGATGAGAACTCCTATATATGATTCGGATCTTGAAAGGATTAATGGACTCTGCTTTTTCAGTTTCCTTCCGGCGTTAATAGCAGCTATCAGCCCCTGTGCCGCTGCCTCCTCGTAACCGGATGTACCGTTTATCTGTCCTGCATGGTACAGGCCTGAAATCTTTTTTGTTTCCAGTGTGGGGTAAATTTCATCCGTGGGCACATAGTCATATTCAACGGCATATGCCGGGCGCATTACATGAACATTTTCGAGACCCGGGATTGTTTTAATAAACTCAAGCTGAACTTCTTCCGGGAGAGAGCTTGAGAATCCGTTGATATAGTATTCGTTTGTGTCAAGTCCTTCAGGTTCGAGAAAGAGCTGGTGTCTCGGTTTATCTGAAAAGCGGACTACTTTATCTTCTATGGAAGGACAGTATCTTGGACCTATACCTTTAATCTGTCCGCCGTAAAGAGGGGACCGGTGTATGTTGTTTTTTATTATCCGGTGAGTATCCTCTGTTGTGTATGTTATCCAGCAGGGGATCTGTGGTCTGTTAATTGTTTCTGATGAATACGAGAAGGGCGCCGGTATTTCATCGGGATATTGCGCTTCACATTTTGAAAAGTCTATGGTGTCACAGTTTACTCTGGGCGGTGTACCGGTTTTAAGGCGCTGAACATTCAGTCCAGCTCTTCTTAGAGAATCTGAAAGTCCTTCAGATGAAAAGTCTGCCAGTCTTCCGCATTTCTCCTGGTATTCTCCGATGTGAATTAATCCTTTGAGAAAAGTTCCCGTACAGACTATGATCGCCTTCGCGTAATGTTCAATTTTTCGTAAAGTCCGTACGCCGCTGACTGCATTGTTTTCAATTAGTATATCTTCTGCTATATCCTGAATGATAGATAGATTAGCCTGCTTTTCTAATGTATGTTTCATCAGAAACTGGTATTGTTTTTTATCAGCCTGGGCTCTTGGTGCCCATACCGCAGGGCCACGGCTCTTGTTGAGCATCTTAAAATGGATTCCGGTTTTATCTATAACACGGGCCATCTCTCCGCCGAGAGAGTCGATCTCCCGTACAAGGTGTCCCTTGGCCAGTCCGCCGATTGCAGGGTTGCAGCTCATCTGTGCAATGGTGTCGAGATTACCTGTGAGCATCAGAGTTTTGAATCCCATCCGGGCGGAGGCAAGTGCAGCTTCGCTGCCGGCGTGTCCGGCCCCGATAATTATTATGTCGTATTGAGAATACATTAATTTATACCTGTGTGCTTTGTATTTTGGTGCATTAATTAAATTAATGGGTTATAAGAGCAATAAAAAATAATTAATTAAAGTTTAAGATATAGTTTCTGCACATAAAATGACGGAGACAAAGTACCACCGGTTTTTGGGCAGTTACAAGATATAGTATATATCGCAAGGTTGCCGGATTTAAAATAGTTAATTATTATACGGCGTTCCGGATTTTACTGAAAGATGTGTAGCCATATGGATCTGGTGCTGTGACCGGATAGATTTTCATTAAATAGCTCTCTATATAATACCGAAAAATCTCCCGGCCTCTCGGCCACCCTCTTTGATAAAGAGGGTTTAAACTTCCGTGATTTCATAACCCTCTTTATCAAAGGGGGATGTTAAGCGATGCGAAACGGGGGGATTTCAAGTTTATAGCTGATAAAATATTGATTAAAATCAATCGGTCATAACACTAATATAACTTTTACTATTATTCAATATAATTTGGTACCGCATTTATTAATTTCTTGACTGAAGTTGTTAAATGAAAATCCATTAAATATAATCAAGTACTACGGGTTAAAAATGTCAAAGAATAGTGAACAATCAATTCTCGTCGTAGACGATGATATGCTTGTACGTAAAGTGCTGAAAAAGTATATTTCAAGTCTTGGCTACTATGTAGATACCGCTGAAGACGGCAGAGGTGCTCTTGATATGCTCAGGTCATTCTCTTATGATCTGGTGCTGACAGATCTGCAGATGCCCAGACTTGGAGGTATTGAACTTCTTAAAGAGATGTTTCTTGAGTACCCCGATGTTCCCAAGATTGTACTTACCGGTCAGGGGACTAATGATGATATTATTGCGGCTTTGAAGTCAGGTGCCTATGATTTTCTATATAAACCTATCGATGATTTTGAAATTCTTGAGTTTTCTATAAAACGTGCAGTTGAAAGTAAAAAACTTAAAGAGGATAAAGAGAGACACCTGACGGAACTTGAAAAGATTAATGAAATTATCTCCATGCTGAACAGCGGTAAAAGTACTGAAGAGATTTTCAGCAAACTTCATGTTTCACTTAAAAGGGTAATCCCGTTTGATGGTATGCTGCTTACTCTGCTCAATGAAACTAACACTTTTCTTAACATCGAAAATATGGTTTTTAACCAGAGTATGTTTTATACTTTTTTAAGAAAGGGGGATCGTTTTTTTATATCTGAACTTTCAATTAAACAGCTTATAGATGGAGAGATTGATCTTCTGAATATTGAAGATCTGGCTTCGTATCTGAAGACTCACAAGATGCATGAAGTTTTCAATGAAGTTAATAGAAATGGAATAAATTCAATACTTGCCGTTTCACTGGTGTTAAAAAATCAGATAAGAGGTATTATCTTTTTCCTCTCTTCTCATAAATCATTTTTTAAAGATCATCATATTACATTCGTAAGATCCATAGTGGGACAGATTGCTCTCAGCGTTCAGCGTGCCGAACTGATGAAAGAGATTGAGAATCATTCTAAAAATCTTGAGAAGATGGTTTCACAGAGAACTGAAGAAGTACTGAAAACTCAGAGAGCTACAATTTTTGCATTAAGCAGTCTTGCCGATGCGAGAGACTCTGAAACAGGGGATCATCTTGAAAGAATCCGGAACTACTCGGTATTACTTATGCAGCTTTACAGACTGGATGAAGATCATCCCGAAATTAATGCAAGACTTCTGCGCGACTTATATGATTCATCTGTACTGCATGATATTGGTAAGGTCGGTATTCCCGATTACATTCTTTTAAAGAAAGGATTCCTCACGGAAGAGGAGTTTGATGTAATGAAGAAACATCCGGTGATAGGGTATGATGCTCTTCGAAATGCCTCTGTCGATTTAGGATCCGATTTTTTTCTTAATATGGCTATGGATATTATTCTCTATCATCATGAACGGTGGGATGGGGGAGGTTATCCATACGGTTTAAAGGGTGAGGATATTCCTCTCAGCGCTAGAATAGTTTCTATTGCCGATGTGTATGATGCCCTTACTTCAAGACGTCCTTATAAGGAAGCCTTTACTCATGAAAAAGCGATAGATATTATGAGAAAAGAAGAGGGGAAGTATGATCCGGAGCTTTTTAATCTTTTCCTCAAAAATGCAGAAAAATTTAATAAGATAAGAATAGAATTTTCAGAAGAACAAGGTGGTGGTGAATCCTGATGTATCAGAAAAATGTCAGCATGAGATTCGGGGGGCCGATAACTCCCGGTGTAAAATGGTTAATGATTTTAAACGGGGTAATTTTTCTTATTCAGCAGATCGCCGGTTTGATTGTTCCCAATATGATGGAGGCTGTTTTCGGAATCAGCCATAGCGGCTTTATAGGCAGCTTTATGATATGGCAGCCCTTTACCTATATGTTTCTTCATGGCGGCTGGATGCATATTTTCTTTAATCTTATTGCTCTGTGGATGTTTGCTGGTGAACTTGAGATGGTCTGGGGAAGAACCAGATTTATAAGATATTATATGCTTTCCGGATTTGGCGCGGGACTGTTTATCGCATTTATGAACTATGTTGCTTTTGTAAACTACGGATCATCAGCTGTTACTATTGGCGCATCCGGTGCCATATACGCCGTTCTTCTCGCCTATGCTGTGCTCTGGCCCGATAGGGAAGTTCTGCTTTATTTTCTATTTCCTATAAAAATTAAGTATCTTGTTCTGGCTTTTGGTCTGATGGAATTTTTCGGAACACTTTCGTCTGGTACCGGAGCTGGTGGGAATATCAGTCATATAGGTCATCTCGGAGGAATTATTTCCGGATTTATTCTTATAAAAATAATGAGAAGATCGGCTGCATCGGGGCAGAAAAAATTTTCATTTTTTGAAAACTTAAATAAAAAAAACAGATTGAATGCTAAGCGAAAAGTTATAGATAACCGGATTGAAGCAAAAAGGATAATTGATGAACTTCTTGGTAAAATAGCAAGGAGCGGAATGAGCTCATTAACTCCCGAAGAAAAAAAGAAGCTTGAATGGGCAAGAAAACATTATTATCCTTCAAATGAAGATATTCTTCATTAACAAAACTAATTGAGATTTTATTAACTTTTCTGAAACCGGAGGTATTTTAGTCAGCTTTGCTTCTGGTGCGGCAGATACAAATCTTCAGTTTAAGGCAGGTGTTTTATGTCTGATGTTTCTCTCCTTAAATGCGGTAATTATAATAATGACCATCTCCTCGAAGCGATACACCAATCAATTAAAAATATATCCTTTGACCCGGCAGTTCTTGCCGGGGCGAAAATTGCAGTTAAACCGAATCTCCTTACAGCTGCTTCTCCGGAGAGCGGCGTAACGACTCATCCGGAATTTTTTCACGCGGTAATAAAATTTATAAAAGAGAATAAAGGGATCCCTGTTCTTGTGGAATCACCGGCTTTTTTTCACATCGATAAAGTTCTGAAAAAATGCGGTTATGAAGACATTATAATAAAAGAAAAAATTCAGATCGCAGATACAACTAAAATATCAGTTTTGAAAAATGAAAATGGAAAGAAGTATAAATATTTTCACGTTGCTGAGGATATTGTTAACTCCGATTTTATTATTAACCTTCCAAAAATGAAAACCCACTCTTTGACATATTTTACCGGTGCAGTTAAAAATTTATTCGGAGAAATCGAAGTGGCATGTGAAGACAGAAACTGAAGCTGAGTTTATGTCATTTCTTCTGGATTTATATAGTTCTTTTTTATATTCAAAAAAAGATAGGATTGTTTCTATCATGGATGGAATAATAGGACTGGAAGGGGAGGGACCAGGTAAGAGCGGAAAACCTGTTTCTGCGAAAGCAGTAATTGCCGGTATGGATGCTCTTGCGGTTGATTCTGTTGCTATCAGAGTTGCCGGTCTTGATCTTCGAAAGTCTGAATTATGTATAGAGGGTGAGCGAAGAAGTCTTGGATATTCATCTGCTGATAAAATTGATATCTTTGGAGTTTTATTAAGTGAGTTTGATAATAAATTTATACCTCCAAAGACAAAATCATTTCTTGGTAAAATGCCCATAAGTACTTATTTTCTGAAGAACCTTGTGGTGAAAAAACCTGTTCCGGATAAAGAGAAATGTACTTTATGCTATCAGTGCAGGACAATATGTCCCGCAGGAGTTATTGACAAATCAGCAGACGGCAGAATACCTTTTTATGATTATAAGAAGTGTATAAGATGTTACTGCTGTATGGAGATCTGTCCTGAAGGTGCAATTGATCTTAGAAGGAAAATATTGTAAAAGTAAGGAAGATGAAGGCCGGTAAAGATTTTTACTGATTATTTATCAATTCCAGAGTCCGATGAAGTCCTGCAACATTGTATTCACTATAAGCTGAGCAGTAGTTGTTTTCACTGCAGATGTAATCTGTAAGTTTCCCGCTTTGAATAATTTCATCGATCGTTCTATTGAGAATTAAATCATTACTACTTGAGATTTTATCTCTTGATAGATTCATAGAGAGATGGCTTGCTATTAGCAATGCGGCTCTCTGGTTAAGTTTTGCCATAATCTGATTCTTTACTTCTTCTGAGGTTGCTTTTTCTTCGAATAGAAAAAATTCATATATTGTTACTTTCAGAGTATCTCCCGATATTCCTTCCCATCTTGCAGATCCGGTCTGCATTCCTGTACAGCCAGTTGACAGTACTAAAGAGGCTGAAATTGCAATTATTCTAAGAACAGTTCCGGAAACAGATTTTTTGAAGTATCTTTTAAGACTATTATAATACTTTTCTATTGATTTAGCTTTTTTGATGTCATTTCGAAGAAGCGATAGCGACTGAGAAATCTTTAGTGCACAATTGTCATGTTTGAGTGTAATATGATTTCTCACCCGTAAAATTGAAGGGGGTTCGAAATGACTGGTTTTAAACATTTTGTAAATTTCAATAAGGGTAATTTTATATGGAAGAAGGTTTGTGAGTTTTAGTTTAATAATTTTCATGAAATGATTTGATCCGGTCGATTCATTTTTTTCAATAAAAAAAAACCCCAAAAAATAAATTCCGGGGTTTGAGAGAAAATCATGAATATGATACAACTTAAATGGTAATTGTATTATGCATTTTTTTTAATTTAAGTCAATCAGGGGAAATGATTATTTTGTAATAAGGGAAACCCTTATATATACTAAAAGAGTTATTCCTGGCGGTTGGACTGTCTCATGGTGATTTTATCAATAAAGGTTTTTATGCGGGGATGCTCCGGATTATTGAAAATTCTATCAGGTTTTTCGTCGGCTATTATTTTTCCTTCATCCATAAAGATGATTCTATCTGCAACTTCTTCGGCGAATCTCATTTCATGAGTTACTATAAGCATGGTCATTTTTTCACGGGCAAGATCTATGATTACTTTCTGTACCTCTCCGACTAATTCCGGATCAAGAGATGAAGTAGGTTCATCAAAAAGCATAATATCAGGATTCATACCCAGTGCACGGGCAATAGCAACGCGCTGCTTCTGCCCCCCTGATATTTTTGAAGGAAATGAGTTTTTTTTGTCAGAGAGTCCTACTTTGTCAAGAAGAGCCTCGGCCATTGAAACCGCTTCGCTTTTGTTAATCTTTGAAACTGTTATAGGGGCTTCAATTACATTTTCAAGTACTGTCTTGTGAGGGAAAAGATTAAAATGCTGAAAAACCATTCCCAGTTTTACTGCTATCTCTTTCTTTTCTTTAGAGGTTACTTTATCTTTTTTACCCGGATCTTTATGAGCAAATGATTCACCTTCGATTGTGATAACTCCTGAATCGATCTCTTCAAGACCGTTAAAACATCTGAGAAGTGTGCTTTTACCTGAACCTGACGGTCCTATGATTACAACAACCTCGCCGATGTTAACTTCAAAATTAACATTATCCAGTACTCTGTGTGTTCCAAATGATTTATAGAGATTGCGGGCCTGAATCATTTTCATAGGGAATCCTGTTTATCCATGTTTATTAATGTTTATTCGTAAATGGAATATTTAATTTCAATTTTGCGGAAAAAGTATACTATCACCGTAGTCATAAGGAGATAAACCACTGCTGCGATTGCGAAAGGCGTTATGGCGAAATCTCTTGAAAACAACTCTTTCGCTGATCTTAACAGGTCACCCATACCTATTACTACAACAAGTGCTGTATCCTTTACCAGTGTTATGGCTTCATTGCATGTGGCCGGAATTGTTCTTCTTACCACCTGTGGAAGAATTATACGTTTCATAGTCTGAAAATAGTTCATGTTCAGAGCCTTTGAGGCCTCGTACTGCCCTTTGTCAACAGATTCAATACCGGCCCTGTAAATCTCCGTGAGATAGGCGGAGTAGTTAATGGTAAATGTCAGTGCGGCGGCTGTGAATGCAGGAAGATTAATTCCGAATATTGACAGGCCGTAATAACAGAAAAATAACTGCAAAAGAAGGGGTGTTCCGCGGAACACCCAGGTATAAAATCCGATTGAAATTCTAAGAAACCGGTATTTTGAAATTTTCATCAGAGCAAGAGAAATCCCCAAAGGGATTGAAAAAAGTATTGTAACAAAATAAAGCTGAATTGTTAGAACACTCCCCTTGAGGATAAATACTGATGAATCTATTACGTATTGTATATAATTTTCCATAATCTATTTAAGAATTATATTCTCACCAAACCATTTTTTTGAAATCTCTTCGCCAGCTTTGTCACTCTTGATTTCTGTTAAAACTTTGTCCAGTGCTTCTTTAAATGTAATATCATTTTTTCTGATACCAACGCCGTAGAGTTCAGTACCCATATCTTCAGCAAGCACTTTATAAACGCCCGGTTTTTTAGCCATGCTCCATCTTCCTACAATCTCATCTACTACAACTGCATCGATTCTTTTTGATGCAAGGTCCATGAGAGCAAGAGTATTGTTTTCGTATTTTTTAACTTCTTTCAATTCTTTAACAAGTTCAGGTTTACTGTTAAGCGCGTTTTCACTGCTGCTTCCAAGCTGAAGACCGACTTTTTTACCTTTAAGCATCTCTATTGTACTGATAGTACTGTCCAGAGTAACCATTATAATCTGTCTGTTATTGAGGTATGGTTTAGAGAATTCAATTTTCTGCTTTCTTTCTTCAGTAATTGTCATTCCATTCCATACAACATCGATGTCCCCTTTATTAAGGCTGAGGATAATTCCATCCCAGGCAACCGGTTTGAACTGAACCTGAATACCGAGTCTCTTTGCTGCTTCCTTGGCAAGGTCAATGTCAAAACCGACGATTTCATTATTATCCTGTCCGCGGAAACCCATTGGAGGAAACTGATCATCAAGTCCCACAATAAAAAAACCTTTTGCTTTGATCTGCTCTAGTGACTTATCCTTTGTGTTATCCTTTCCGCAGCCTGAAGCAATAAATACTGCTGCAAGAAGAACCGCCAGGAATCTGATTGTTGTGTTTCTCATTCTAACTCTCCTTTTTTTAAAATTTACAAATTGATTGCAATTTTTCTCCGGTGATTGTTTATAAATGCTCATAAACCAATGGAATTATATCTTCGCTGCGCCATTGGTGCTGCGAAGAGCAGGGTTTCCTGGTATTTACTATTATTTATAATCACCGGTAGCATTATAGTTTTTCAAAAGGTTAAAATTCAATAAGAATTTTAATGTAAAACATTAATTGTTTGCAGCAATTTTAAGGATCTTGTATAAAGTTTTAAAGAATAATTATATGGAGTAAATAATTTGGCCAGGATAAAACTCATACCACTTGATAGATACAGATTTACCCACGAGCAGAAAATTTATATTTCAAATATTAATCCTGCCGGACATGTGGGTTCTTCACAGATGATTGACCTGCTCCACGACGGGAGAATTGCCATGCTCCAGAGCCTTGACGCGAACGAACTTAATCTTGGAGATGGTAAGACAGGAACAATTTTAAGTGATCTTGCTGTTAATTTTAAGGCGGAACTTTTTTTACATGATGTTATTACCATTGAATCAGATATCAGTGAAGTAGAAGAGAAGGGGATACGGATCTGTTATAGAATTTTAAAAAACGGAAAGACCGCAGTTCTGGCAGAGACAGGGCATGTCTGTTTCAGTTATTTTGATAAAAGCATCTGTAATGTACCGGATATTTTCATAAAGAGACTGAGTGAAGTGAAGTAGGATTTATAATTTAAAAGGAGCTTTAAAAATTCAATCTTTACACGAACAAAGGGGTTCAGCCCTTTTGACCCAGCAGGGCTTCCTCCGGCTATCTCTTTAGAAAAGTGCCGGAGGAATTTTAAAAATTCTTTATTTAGTTTTGAAAGTATAAACTCCATCCCAGTTTTTAGAAGGAGGTTTTTTCATAAATTCGTTACATCGGCCTACGTATGTTTTTGACGGACCATCATCGGGGAGAACCTGAAGTGCTTCCTGGAAATATTTCAAAGCTTTTTTCCACTGATGTTCAGAAAACATATCCATTCCATTGTTATAAAGTTCAACAGCATCATAAACTTTTTGAGGCAGAGATCCTTTCATGCCGAGAAGCTCATATATAACGATTGGTTCAGATTTACCTACAACACGTATCTTATCAAGTTTTCTAACATCTACATAATCTTTTACATTATTGTAGGTGTTTTCGCTTATCATTGCAGTTGTGCCGTAATGTTTGTTTGCTCCTTCAAGGCGCGATGCGAGATTTACAGAATCACCCATGGCTGTATAATCCATTCTCATCTTTGAACCCATGTTCCCTACAACTGCAAGCCCGGTATTCATACCCATCCGGACAAATAATTCGTGCTGACCTATTCCTCTCCATTTCTCCTGCATTTCGCGGAGTTTTTTCTTCATATCTATTGCAGCTTTGCATGCACGGAGTTCGTGATCGATATATGGCTGCGGGGCTCCATAGAATGCCATGATTGCATCGCCTTCATATTTGTCTATTGTCCCGCCATGGGAAATTATGATGTCGGTCATTTCAGAAAGATATTCATTTAGAAGTGCAACCAGTTCAGGAGGGGAAAGCTTTTCTGAAATTGTAGAAAAACCGGCTACATCGGAAAAGAAGATAGTTATTCTCCGGTTTTCTCCTCCGAGTTCAAGAGATTCGGGATTCAGCATAATCTGTTCAATAACGTCAGGTGCGATATATCTTGAGAAGGCGCCTTTGATGAATTTTTTCTGGCTCTCTTCATTTATCAGTTTGATTGATATTATAGTTAAAGAAGGGAAAACAAGGGCAAGGATGACTCCCAGCTGATCCATCCATATGCTGTGAACAATAAAGAGATAGAAAACCAGAATGTTGATAAAAAGAAACCCGAGAATTGCCGCAGCCAGAGATTTTCGTGAACTCAGTCTCTGAACAGTAAATCCTGTTATAAGAGCAATGATTGTGATAATCAGAATTGTAAAACTTGCCGCAGGGGTTTTGATAAATTCCCGCTGCATAATAGTATTAATAGTATTATGGTAGGTCCCGACTCCGGGATATTCATTATGTAACGGTATTGAAGCAATATCTGAAGTGCCCGTGGCGGTAAGTCCGATGATCCCTATTTTATTTTTAATTTCTTCGGTTTTTATGATCAGTTCAATAGTTTTGATATCTTCCGAATATACATCAATCTGTTTTTTCTGTTCTGATGTCGGATCCGGTCCGGCCTGTTCTTCGTATTTCTTTTTTTCATCGATAAGAGAATTAAGATAACTGAGTTTCTCATTTTTTAATTCAGTACGGCGATTTAAAAGTTCTTTTGAAATATTCATTCTTTCATCATCTTTTTTTACTGATGATAACAAACCTTCAAGCCTCTCTATATCGGATTCAAGAGAAAATCTCTTTTGAACCCCCTCCGGACCTCCGGCATTATCAAAAAATTCATAAACACCATCAACAAAAGCCGGATATTCAAGAAGAGCATAAAATGGTATTGTATGAAAAGATTTTTCAATGGGACCTTCCCCTGCCCAGTTTACAAAAATCATACCGCTGTTGTTAATCGGTATAATAATATCCTCATACTTCTGTTTCATTTCGTTAAAAGCGTTTTTTAGAACAATATTTTTACCGGGATTAATTATTATATTCTCCTTTTTTACTCTGCATGCATCAATAATCATTGAAAGAGCAAGGTTAAAGTAAATTCGTCCATTAAAAACCTGCACAAGGCGGACTTTCCTGATTGTACCGTCAATATCAGTAAAACGGTTTACAAAGCCGAAATTTTTTGCAGACGATAACATCTCTTTGATAGGGTATATTATTGCAATCGTCTCCTTTTCAGCAAGCGCTTCAAACTCTTTTTCACGTCCAGGAGGTACTGGAATTGATGCAATAGACTCGAAACGTTTTTTTGCCTCTGCAAAAACACGGGTATTCTGTCTTTCAATAATATCCGGTGTGGGCTGATCATTACTGAATGTATAAGCAAGTACTGCTGAACCGTTGTTCCTTAATCCTTCTGCGAATATTGTATCATTATTCTTCAGAACAGATACAATATCATCGGATGAAATTTTCTTCTTTGAGCCAGCCTGATCCAATAGCTTTTTATAGGCTTCCTCGTTGATCTGCTTTGGCGAAGGATCAGGGAACATTATATCAAAAGATATCTGAGTCATGCCTAACTCTTTCATTACATTCAACCCTGAAGCAAATATATCTCTTGTCCAGGGGAATTGTCCCAGGGCCGTGGTGCTGTTGTCATCAATATTAATGAAGTATAATTTATCCCATTGAGCGATGGAAGGTTTTAATCTCATTCTAAGATCATACAGTTTCAGTTCAAACTGGTTATACACGTCGGTAAAACTGAATGGAATTATAATAAGGGCTGAAATGAGACCGATGAAAAATCCGGCTAATTTATGGCTTTCAAAAAATCTGTTTAAAGAATCGGTAATTTTTTCGCGGTTCAAGTTGAAACCTCCTTCTTTCTAATTAAAAGCCCCCATCTTTAGGATGGGGGCCTGATTGCTTCACAGAATTAATTTTTAAATACTAAGGTTGATGCCTGCCATAACAAAAGTTCTTTCTCCTGTTGATGATTCATATGCATCGCCGGGGAGGAACAGACCGTAATTGACATACATTGAGAGATCGTAAAACATCTGCCACCTTAAAGAAACATCAATCCCCTGTCCAATAAATGCTTCAGGAAGTTCAGCTTCTCCGGAATTAATTGTCCCTTCTTTTTTGTCCTTCTTGTAATAATTATATTTTGCACCAAGACTCATTTTTTTAATTGGAGCGAATGAAAAGCCTGCTCTGAAAATATGAATATTACTCAATACCGGCTTGAGAGCATAACCTCCGGAAAATGTACCGAAGTACATGAAACCTGTATCATCTTCACCTGTACCTTTAGATCTGTTAGAAGTAGTGTAGCTTTTTCTATTTTTATCTCCCGAACCATAAGAGTACTGGAGTATAAGAGCCGGATTGAAAGCAACAGGTATGTAATAATTGATCCCGCTGTTTACTGCCATGGCAGCGATATCAGATTCTTCGTTAGGAATAGCGGAATTAGTTATATAACTTGTACCGGTTTCATAAATAAATTCAGCGAAATACGAAACGTCACCCAGAACAACACCTTCAAGACCTGCACCGTAGTATTGAGAATCATATTTAGTTTCAGCATCTTTTGTCTGGTCGGCCATATCAATCTGCGCAAGTCCGAAGAAGTAAATTTTCTGGTTGTATAAATTTGCAGTTACAGTTCCCCCGCTGAAAGCTCTTTCTGCTCCGTCTGTAATATCCTTGTCGCTTAAACCGTAGGGGTTGTTGTCTTTCTTAAGAAGTCCGGTATGTAATCCAAGTAGTTTAAGGCTGAAAATTGAACCGAAAATTGAAGCTTCTCCTCCGTCACCGCGTCCGTTTAAAACAACTCCTGAACCGATTGAATAATATTTTCTTCCAAGAGCAAAATTAAACGCTCCTCCAGCGTGAGTGGAAGAGAGATAGGCAAGGTCAAGGTCCAGAAGATTATCTGATTCAACCGAAGAGTACTTGCCTTCATTGGTATTAATTCCCATATATGAATCTTTACCTCTGATATAGAAGAAACTGTTTTTCCATAGATTTACTTTAGCCCAGACACTTGTATTGATTATATAAGACCCGAGTTTACCGTCGTCATTCTCTTCGTAAAGGTAGATAGGGCTTATTATTGCACCATATTGAATACCATTTTTAGAAAAGCTTCTATCAGGTTTGATAAGCTTCAGGTCTGAGTCTGCATCTGCTTTATAGAAAAAACGATCTTCATCAGACTCTGCAGACAGAGAGGATGAAATAGTTATAATCAGTATTAAAAGAATATGTTTTATTTTCATATTTATTCACCCCCTTTAAAATCACTGATTTTTGAAAATAACTCAATGAGTTCAGGTCCGGACATTTTGTCGTTTTCACTGCCGTCTGCGGTGAATATTCCATTGGCGATACAGGCTTTATAAGCGTATCGTTTAATATCTAAAATCATGTACATAAAACTTCCTCCAAGGTCAAGGTATCTGGCTGTCATAAGAGAAGCCATACCTTTGGAGAGAGTGTCAGTTTCGTCATATCCCTGAAGCACATATAATTCCTTTAAGGAAGATGATCTCCCTTTTGCAGAAACGGAGCTCCCTGATTGAAGTTTAAACATTATCAGAGCATCGCCGTAAGTTGCAGTGCTTTTGTTATCGAGTTCACTGAGGAACGTAACCTGGGTTACATCCTGGCTGAAAGCTATACCTGTCGATAACAGGATGGCAATGAATGAAATATTGATGATTCGAATTGTTTTCATAAAATTACTCCTTATCAGATAATCTGATTAATTCGGCCAGATAATTTTAATATTAATATTTGCATTTTGAACCTGGTTATTAAGAATTGTTAAATCTCCTCCAGGGCTGGATGTCTGATCATCCGAGTAGAGCATTGTAGTTATCTCGTCAGCAGTAAGGCCGTTTCCATATATCTGAATAATTGAAGAGTTTTTTACATCGTTCAGTATGTTAAGAGCCTCAGCTTTTGAGTACATCTGTATAAACTTCTGCCGTCCCGAAAGGATGTTGCTTCTTCCAAGGATGTTGGTTCCTTCAACAACACCTTTTACTACTTCAATAATCATTCCGGTATCGGGACCGTAGGATATATTCTCCTCGGTTCCCCGTACACTTGAAGTGGCAATAGGGGAGGATACTTTAAAGATTGTTTTTACTTTCCCTTCTCTGGGAACCTTGGCCATGATGCCGCCGCGTTTAAGACCTATATGTGTATTGGTATCTGTTTTAGATTCTTTACTGAAGACCTGAATCATAGTGAAGGGCTTTACTCTGATTGTATGGTTCTGCGAATTGAGTTTAATATCAGCGTAGGAGTTTGCACCTGTGCTGACCTTTACACCCTCTGAAAGTTTCTGACCGTTTTTTAGGGGTAACCATTTATTTCCCTCTTTATAAGCCGCGCTCCCTTCTGCTTTGATTACCGATATCTCTGCCTGAAGAGCTGCAGTAAAAAATAATATGGAAAATGCTGCTATAGCCGTCTTTTTAAGTTTCATGTTAAATCTCCTTAAAATTAATTATTCAATATAAAAATACTAAATCTGAAAATTTTAAGACTTTTATAATTTAATAAATTTTACACTATATTACAATCAATTTTCAATATTAATTTTATTAATCTGCATATCCGTTGTAACTTGATCATGAGTAATTTTCGTTTTTAATTCATAATAATCGGCAGCAGGGCATGAATTGTGAATTAAAGTTTTTCAGATATTACTAAAATAATTTAACAATTTATGAAATTATTAACTATATTTTATTACCTGGGTAATGATGGGGGTGATAATAATGAATAGAATAATATATATGCTTCTTTTTTCGAGTTTAATACTAACCGGTTGTTATCAGGGTGATGACAAATCTACAGTGCGGATTAATCTCGGTAATTTGAACGCCATTAATAGAGTACAGAATAAATCCTTTATAGATAAAATACTAATGATTTTTACAAAAGAAGCATACGCTCAAACTGCTCCTGCAGATTTGCTGAAAATTCATGTGGGAGTATATAATGGTAAAATTCTGATTGAGAAGCTGAGTCTAAGTCTAAGTGAAATTCCTTCATCGAAGATAATTGAAGTTGAAGTACCGGCAGGGGATAACAGAACTATTCTTGTTATAGGGGAGAACATCCTGAATCAGGCAGGATACTATGGTTACAGCAATACAGATCTTGTCCCGGGTGTAACAGCAGCGGTTACCATTGCTTTACAGGCTGCATTCTGGGAGCCATTATTTTCTCCTGATCCTGCGTATCCAAGAAGTTTTGCAATCGATAACAGTGTATCTCCGGTCAGATTTTTATGGA
This sequence comes from Spirochaetae bacterium HGW-Spirochaetae-5, assembly GCA_002839285.1. Taxonomy (GTDB): domain Bacteria; phylum Spirochaetota; class UBA4802; order UBA4802; family UBA5550; genus WRGT01. Next base: position 25,468 of record PGXT01000048.1, read on the forward strand.
CCGGTTCAGGTGTACGGACAAGGTATTATGTAGAAGAGGATTTTACAGGTAATGTAATTTACTCCGGTTATGGATTCGAAACAGAGTATAGCGGAGGGGAGTATAGTTTTAATTTATATGTAGAATTTGAAGATTTTAATTTAAAAACTGCACCGTTTAATCTGAATTTCGGGTGATTTAATATGTTGACATTTATTAAATCTAAACATAATAATTGGTATCTTTAACTTAAAGTAAATTTATTAAATTAAAACTTGTGGTAGAATGAAAAACACAAAAATTTTTTTACTTCTCCTTTTTATACTCATGGCATTTTTTAAAAGCCTTAACGCCGATGAAGTTGAAAAAGTGGAGAGACTTAATTTTACTCTTTTAAAAATTCCCGGTGCTGAAGCATCTGATTCGATACGCAGTGATATTTCTAAAATAATCCGGAAGCAGCTTGAGAACGAAGATTTTTTTATAGTCAATGTTGATGAGCAAAAGAATCTTTATGACAAGGTAAATCCGGATGAATGTATAAAAAAAGAATGTGTTGGTGAACTTTCCAGTTTAGCATCTGAAGGTATTGTACTGATGTTTTCTATTTCAAGCGAAGAGGTTAAAATAGGAGAGAAGCATGTAAGCAGGTATGTAGTCGAGGATTTGACAGAAATAAGATACACAATACAGGTAGCAGCAGTTGACGTTTTTAATAAGAAATATGACCTAATGTTTACCGGTACTTTTAACAATACTGCAAAACTTTATAATGAAGCTGGTTTGATAGCAAAAAAAATTACTAATTACTATATTCAAAGAAAGCCATTGATAAAAAATGAATCTAAAGATACACAGAATTCTTCCAATTTTTACAATATAAAAGGCATTTCAATTAATGCAGCTATGATCTATCCATTAAGCAGTTTTACTGATATAGCAGATTATGGCTATGGCATTGGAATTGTACTGTCAGGAACATCGCCACTTATTCCGAATATCATGCTGGATCCGGGGATAACTTTCTATAATATGGAACCATCTACCAGTAATATTGATTCCGTTTATATGTTTCTGCCTGAGATTACTTGTGGTTATAATTTTATATTAAATGAAAAAATAACTCTAACACCGATCGCCGGAGCAGGTTATTCGTTAATGCTTATTGATGGAACAGTTCCGGATGATCCCGGAAGTTCAGGGAGTAATTTTTATTATAATCCGGAATTTAAAGCTGGGATTGAAGCATTGTACTATCTGACACAGGATTACAGTCTGCTTTTTGATGTATTTTATCACTGTATCGCAGAGAGAGATTCAATGCTATTTTTCAGCAGTTTTAATTTTGGTTTAAGGATGAATTTAAAATGAAGAAAAGACAGATCATAGTTAATAGAAAATTTCAATTTAATATCGCAGCATCCTTTGCGGCTGTTTCTGCAGCTATAATGACTATAGTAATAATTCTGCTATCTTCGGTTTTGATTTCAAATAATTTCAAGCTTGAAGAGATTGCACAAAACCAGAAAATTCTTGCAGGGACTCAGACTGAGATTTTTAAGACTCTTATTGCATTGTCATCTTCGAAAAATTTGAAGAATTTTCATATATCCGCGTCTATGATTGAGAAGGATAATATGAATACCGGAATTCTGCTCAACCGGAATAATGAAAGTATTCAAAATATCACAGAAAGAAATAAGAGCCTTATTGTAATGCTGATATTTTCAGCGATAATACAGTCCATATTAATTTTTTATCTTATGATAAAAAGATCACACCGGATTTCAGGACCTCTGTTTTTACTTAACCGTTATATAGAGGATATGAAAAACGGCGGATATCCTGAGATAAGGCCGCTCCGGACTAATGATGATTTCCACGATCTGTTTGATAATTTCAGGGATCTGGCGGATATGATTCGTGAAAAGAATACAAAGTGTGAAGAGGAGAGCCGGAATGAAAACTAAACTTATGTTATTATTAGTAATCAGTTTTATGCTTATATCCGGTTGTTCTGATATACCTGAATACAAAGAGCCGGGGAAAGTATTCCCTTCCGGAACACTATCAATTAATAATAACTATTTTTATACTCAATCAGTAAACGCAAACTTAAGTCTTGATGTTAATAATGCTGATGAGATGTGTTTCAGTACCGATGGGGCAACCTATACACCATGGGAACCCTATAGTACCACAAAGAGCATAACACTACCTACAGGACACGGACAGAAAATAGTTTACGGTAAATTCAGAAATGCTGATGGGGAGAGTATAATTACTGATACGATTATTCAGCTTGTTGAGAAGAAGATTTTTGCTGAATTCCCTTCAGGTGTTACTGAATTTGGGGGAGGGAATTGGGGTCATACAACTGCAAATGTAGCAATAACATATGATGGCAGTACTATTATAACATCTTCAACACCGTCAAGTAAAGTATACGTTTATAGAAGAAATCTAGATACGTGGGATGAATCGATAATTAATTCTCCAGATCCAGGGAGTAATCAATTTGGTCAAAGTATTGCTTGTACATCAGATGGAGAATACCTTGTTATTGGTGCTTTATCAATTGCCAGAATTTACATATATAAACTTTCGGGTGGAGTTTACTCTCCAATTCAAACGATTGATTCGCCACCTCCTATAATTTCAAATAATTATTCAGTTACTGTATCATTATCAGATGATGGAAATAAGGTGCTGGTTGGAGCCTGGAATAGTGATGGAGGTAAAGGTAAAGCTTATTTATATGAAAGGACAGGAATAAATTGGATGTCATATTCAATATTTGAATTTCAAGATATGGCAGGTCTCGGTAGTGACCATTACGGATTAGGAGTAAAAATATCGGGAGATGGAAACACTATTGCAATAAGTGCAGCCCATAAAAATTCGCAAGCAGGATCACTGTTTATATACAAGCTAAACGGTTCAAGCTGGATTGGTTCTGAATATTCTGGATTATCCGGAGATATGCTGGGCCGACATATTGGGATGTCTCATGATGGGCAAAGGATTATTGCCGGTACTAGATGTTGGGTAAACGGGAATGGAAATCAGGGGACAGCATATCTTTATGAATGGAATGGCTCAACTTATGCGCAAACTTTGAAATTTACAGCTTCAGATGGTGCACCGGATGACAAGTTTGGTTTTTCAGTCGCAATGAGTAGTGATGGTAATTCTGTTGTTATCGGTAAACCTCTAGCACAGTTTGCAACTGTAAAAGGAAATGCATACGTTTTCAGGTATAGAAACTCCGGGTGGATTGAAGAAGCAATCGTAACAGGATCAGATAGTGATTCAAGAGAATTCTATGGTAACATCACAGCTATTTCAGGTGATGGTTCGGTAATAGCTGTAAGTTCATCACTGGATACGATAGGTGTTAACAGTCAACAGGGATCTGTTTTTTTATATTATTAAAATAATGTCTGTTAATTAGAATTTTTATGGCCATGTTTTAGGATCATTAGTCATACTTTCACGTAATATATTATCGTTCAATTTGGATAATGTGCTTAATTTATAATAGTAACGAGTAGTACCTCCTATAGCTGAATCAATATATGGTGTATTTGTGCTTGATCCTATATAGTTATATTTTCCATGAATAGAAGTTGATCTGTAGATATTATATGAAACAATAGTATAAGCAGAAGAACCTGATGGTTCTGCCCATCCAACTTGGTGACTAACTGTATTCCATCCGCTAATGAAAGCCATTGGTAAAATTTGAATTCTAATATCCTGTTCACCTGGTGTCAAGATGAGGTTTGTTTGGCCCCCCCAATTTTTTTGAAAAGTATATGTCATAAATATATCATCATATGAACTCGTTACTGTAAAAGTCGTTTCGCAACCAGAAGGTAAAGTAGTTGTAAAAGTTGTTGTTGTTGGAGAAATAGTAAAAACTTGTTCATTAAAACATCCGCTACTGACTGTGAGTGTAACTAGTGTTTTGGTTGGTTGCCATCCACCTGCTTCTGCCCGGGTACTAAAAAAGTTGAGTATTTTATCGATTATTCCTTCTCTATATTGAACTCCCATAGCAGCAAGATCATTTCTTTCAAGATGAATCGTAACAACCGCATCACCATTGTCATCATAACAGCTGTTAGAAAATACAGAGATTGAGATAATTGCCATAACTATGATTAATAATTTAGATAAGTTTTTCTTCATTATTTTCTCCTCCATAGAAAGGATTTTAATTGAATATATCTTATTTATTTTTTAAGTCAAGCTTTTATAGAGTTTATTTTACTTATGACCCACTCCATGCTGTATTTAAAACTATTTTTCTGCCATTTTACAGATAAAAAACTTATCAAAATAATAGTTATGATAATTATAATAACTGCCTCGGATGCTTCAAAAAATTTGTATAATCCGCATATCCATGCAATTTGGTTAAAAATAATAACATGTATTATAAACCACGATAATGATGATCTTCCAAGTGAATTTAGTGACGAAAAAATACTTTTGCTTAATAGCGAATCGCTTTTTGTAAATATGTAAAAAATAAAAAGGGATATACCCATTATAAAAAGTATAAATGGCGGCAGTGGCGGGTAAAAGTAATGCAGTGGTACAAATATTCTGAATAATTCTCCGCCTGTAGCGAAAAAATATCCATGATCATATAATGATCCAAGAAAGATACTGGTTCCAAAAAATATTAAAGATGCATAGAGAATTATGATGGGTTTGTTCAGTTTAATCATTCGCCTGGAAAGTATTCCTGTTATAAAAAAAGCAATCCATGGAAAAATAGGGAAGTGCCCTTCAATAAAGGCTAATCGAGCTAACCCTCCAGGTAGAGAGATATTATTCATATCATTGTTTCCCGGGAGTAGAGATGTATTAAGCCATGTCTGGAAAAGAGCTGGGATAATAATTGTAATCAGAGTAAGAAAACCAAGAACAGGATTATTCATGCGTAAGAGAGCGGGTGCAACTATAATAGAGAAACCAATTGTATGTAATACATACCATGACCAGGGGCTGAACCAGTTTGGTGTTGTGATATTGAGAATATATCCGCATATCAAAATCATCACTCCGCGTTTAAAAAAATCATTATTCGATTTTCCTGATTCACTCATTATTTGAGCACCAGCTCCGGCAAGAATAATAAATAGGGGAGCAGCAAACCAGCCAAGAAAATGCATAGTAAGCATAAATGGATACTTCGGCCATGAATATGAGTATGACATCCATTCTACATTCCAGAGCCATGATTGCATATGCTGTTGAATCATCAGTATAACAGCTAATCCACGAAGGGAATCTATATATACAATACGTTCTTTCATTTTAACCCGTATATGTGATTTTATATGAAAAATTATTACTGTAAGAAACTATTCTGTCAATACTTTACGGTATTAAAAAAGTATAAGTGTCAGTATTGAATTATTAATTAGCGGTAAAATTACTCTCCTTAGCGCGAATGTTGAGGTGTGGAAAAATATCACTAATAATCAGTAGTGACAGGTGTTAGTTATATAATAAAAAAACCGGGTTCAGATTCCGGTTTTTTTATTTAAATTATTTTTTAGTACTATCTACTCTATAACAGCCTTCCCGTTAAATCCGAAGTCGATAAGTTCTGTTACGGAATCGTCAGAAACAGTTTTGACTACTCCATTAATCGGAACATCGGGATGTAAGTAAGAATCCCCTTCAACAGTAACAAAAAGAACTTTTACTGCTGTATGCATTTTTGTTGTGCCTGCA
>PGXT01000049.1:0-7109 GCA_002839285.1 Spirochaetae bacterium HGW-Spirochaetae-5
AAGATTATAAATCTTCTTGAAGATACTGCAAAGTATATAACAAGAGTTCTCAATGAAAAGGATGCGGGTATAAATCTTTTTGATGTGCTCTGGGGATTTTAATGCTGGGTCACAACAAGTCCTTCGGTGCAGAGGGGGAGTCCGCAGCCTGCGAATTTCTTGAAGCTCAGGGATTTTCCGTAATAAACAAAAATTTTTATGCAGGGCGCAGCGGAGAGATTGATGCCGTTGCACTTAAGGAGAAACTGCTTCTCTTTGTTGAAGTTAAGGCGCGCAATTCCGACGCATTCGGCGGCGGAATATACTCAATTACCGAAAGCAAAAAGAAAAAATTAAGAGCATCTGCAAAGTATTATCTTTTAAAAAATCCGCAGTACAACTCAAAGGAATATAATATCAGATTTGATCTTATCATTATTAAGGATGGCAAGATTGAATGGATTGATGACATTATCCGGTAGATTAAAATATTTTACTGCTGTCGAGAATTATCGTAATCGGTCCTGAGTTTACAAGAGACACTTCCATATCTGCTGCAAAGACTCCGCTTTTAACTGAAGGGAAATTTTTTCTGAATCTGAGCATAAAGTCATCGTAAGTGAACTGTGATACTACAAGAATCTCCCCTCCAATATCTGAAACAGAGAGATTCATCATGCCGTCGGCATCGCCGAAAATCCTCAGTCCTGTACTTTTGTTTATTATATAGTCCGAGTCTGTATCTGTATCTTCTTTGTGGAAGCCCGCAAGAATAAGAAGGCCTCTGCCGATTGAGGATACAACCTTACCCTCAACCGCAACAGAAGCGCTGGTGACACGCTGTATAATTGCTCTCACGGATCAGCTTAGCTTTGTTTTTAATACATTTTCAGGCTGGACACCTACAAATCTTTCGATCTCTTTCCCGTCCTGAAAAAGAATAAGTGTGGGGATAGAAACAATGCCATATTTCTGTGCAATTGCTGTATTCTCATCTGTGTTCAGTTTGCAGATTTTAGCCTTTATTTCACCGGCTGAAACAAGTTTTTCCAGTATTGGTGTCTGCATTCTGCATGGTCCGCACCATGGAGCCCAGAAATCTACAAGAACTTTACCTGCTGTTCCGATTACCTCTTTATCAAAATTTTCTGTTGTTGCTTCGAATAAATTTGCCATATGATCCTCCTGAATTGTTATATAGTTCTTTCTGAATTAAGATTAAAGACAACTATTTTTCACTGCATCTCAAATAAATTTAAGTAATAACCCCTGAATTACTGTGATAAAACATTTTTTCTCTATAATAATGGAAAAAAAAGGTCTTTTGTTAAATATTAAAAGATTATACTGGAGAATTTCACCTGCTGAGTGAAACAGTATTTAAGCATAATTTAATATACTTAAATACTTGTCTACTAAATTTTATCTTTGTTTCATATTTTTTTGGAATTTTAGAGAGGAAGTGAATTATTGTCAGCCGCAGCGCCAGGCACCGGGGCTGACAATAAATTGCTGACTCTGATTAATCCAGCCAGTATTTTTTGGCCTCGAATGCCAGCCTGTCACGGAAATCGGGGTGAGCTATACCGATAAGGGCTTTAACTCTCTGTGCCACACTCTTGTACCTGAGGTTTGCAATGCCATACTCGGTAATTACGTATTCAGTTTCAGAGCGGGGTGTTGTTACAATCGTTCCCGGAGGCATGAATGGCACAATGGCAGAACGGAGGTTCCCCTCTTTGTCTTTCCAGGAGGAGTTCATGGCTATTATGCTTTTTCCGTTCTTTGCAAGAGAGGCACCCTGCACAAAATTCATCTGACCCCCTGTACCGCTGTATTGCTTGTGGCGAATCGATTCGGCTCCTATCTGCCCTGTTAAGTCTATTGCCAGTGCGTTATTGACTGAAACCAGGTTTTCATTCTGCGCGATGTTATACGGATTATTATTGAATTCCACTTCAGTAAACAGGATCTTTTTATTATGATCCACGAATTTCCACAGCTCCCTGTCCCCTACGCAGAATGTGGCAGTAGTGATGCCGGGATAGAAGGTCTTTTTTGAGTTGTTTACAACTTCCAGATTTATCAGCTCCATGAAAGATTTCTGCAGAACTTCGGTATGAACACCCAGGTCTTTTTTATCCCTTAGAAAATAACCGATTGCATTGGCAAGTCCTCCAAGCCCCAGCTGTACTGTCGAACCGTCAGGAATCATATCGGCAATAAAATGTGCGATCTCTCTCTCCACATCTGTAATCGGAATATCGGGGATCTCTGTCAGAGCACAGTCTGATTCACAGAAATAGTCGATTTCTGAAATATGAATTTTGAAGGCATCCCCCTCAAGCCATGGAGTAGCTGGATTAACCTCCGCTATCACAAGGTCGGTGTTGGCAATTGTACGCTGAGGCATGAGCCCGCCGAAACAGGACCGGTTAACATACCCCTCTTCATCAGGAGGTGTAACTACGAAAGCTGATATGTTCGGCTTTTTGTGGTCCATCCATGACGCAATCTTATTCAGGTGAAGCGGGATATAGCTTGCTGTACCCCATTCAAGGCATATCCTCTCCATTGGACCGACAAATGGAGTCTCTATCCGTATATGCTCTTTGTATTGCGGTTTCATAAATTCATAGAGCTTCAGTGCAAGCCCTAAACATATTGTAACATTGCTCACTTCAGTAACCCTGTTGGCAAGGGCAATATTAAACTCATGGGGTATGCTTGTTCCGCCGGGCATCATGACAACATCGTTGTCCTTAACCATTGCGGCAAGAAACTCTGGGGTGCGCATTTTGGCGTTATACTCCTCCCTCCATGATCCGTAATTAACTTTCTGTTCATGTTTTCGTGGTTGTGTATTTGACATGGATAATATCCTCCTCGTTTTATTCCGGAGAAATAACTGCTTTTAGCAGTATCAACAGTTTCAATGAACTGCACTACGGAAACTGCTATGATGTGGAAAACCTGTCTATCCGGGTAAGTTTATATTGCACTACAGCCATAAACTTGGAATAGCGGGGAATATAAAAAGAATGTAGCGGAAAGAGTATTTATAAGACTATTTTTTATAGTTTTATATGTGGTAATAAACAGCACGAAGAGAAAAGATGTAAAGAAATACTATCACCTTTTTATACTTATTTTACGGCAGACATATCAAACTTTTTACAACGTCATCTTCAGATTCTCCATACAGAAGTTAATTTTACGCATACAAAAAAACCGACAAGGACATAATTTATATTAAATACGATATTATTGTGAATCCGGCTTAATCGGGATTCATTGCTGCCGTCGAATGTTCTGGAATATATGAAAAATTGAATTCGAACAGAGCGTATTGAGTAAATATTGTCAGAAAAGATATATTTCGTACACTCTGATAAACTCTGAATGAGTTTATTCTAATTTTGTAAAAGAGATGTTTTTATAGTAAAGAAAAGTAAAAATAAATTTTATATGATTAATTGCTTGTAAAATGAAATGTGATGCACTAAAAATATTTATTCTTTCATTTTTTGTCAGGAATAAATTTATGAAAATCACGGAATATTTTTTACACAGGTATGACCCCGCTGATTACCTCCTCTTTACAAGGGCCCGGCTTCTTCTTATTTTTCAGCTTATACTTTTTTTTGCGGTTGTGCTTCTGCAGTTCAGCATGCTTTTTGCCGGGTGGGAGGATTTCATTAAAACACTCTTTATCTCTCCTTTTATATTTTTCGGGATGATGGCCAGTATGGTATTTTTAAGAAAAGGGGATTATGGAATATCCTCCAAACTTATGATTACAATCTGTTCTCTTGCAGTTATGGCAGGGCTTATAAGGGAGCCCTTCATTAATCCGGAATTTGCCCTTTCAAGCTATATATTTTTTGTTTATCCCTGTCTGGCGATGTGTGTGGTATTCAGTACTCCTGCGTTTCTGGCAGTTATTTCAGCTGGTTTTATTTTTACAGATATTGCTCTCTTTATTGTCATGAAGGAGTTTATTTCCGGTGTGAATATGAAACAGATTATTATCTTTCTGAATAATACAATATTTTCTTTTGTCATTTTCTGGATTATATCACTTCTTATCTCTAAAATATTCAGCAGAAATGCGGAACTTGCACTTATTGAAGCCGACCGGAACATGAAGAATTATGATTTTATAAAAAAGGTTTTGGGTGACAGTTCAGCAGCAATAGTTGACTCAATGAAGAGTCTTTCTGAGCGCAGTGATCTTTTTTCTCTTAACACAAATGAACTTGCTTCATCAATTGAGGAGATTACAGCAAATATTGCAAAGATCTCAGGCGGGATAGAAAGTATAACCACTGCTGCAGGTGTGCAGGACAGCGATGTTAATTCAATGTCAGTGAAACTTACAGACTTCGCCGGTATTATTAAAGAGATGGGAGAAAGCGTTAGCCAGTCACTGGTTGTTGCCTCTGAAATAACGGAGAAAGCCAGGAGCGGAGAGAAGTCACTGATGGAAATGGAGCAGAATATGGCAAGGATAAGGGAGAGCTCCGGCCAGATGAAAAGTATTGTGGGTATCATAAATGAAATCTCCGACAGAATAAATCTTCTTTCGCTGAATGCGGCAATTGAAGCCGCGCGTGCCGGTGATGCCGGGAGGGGGTTTGCGGTTGTTGCTGATGAAATATCCAAACTTGCTGACGGAACAGCTGCGAGTATTAAGGAGATAACCGCTCTTATCAATGCAAACGAGAGTGAAACCCACAAGGGTGAAGCTGTTATACACCGGACATCTGATCTGATACGTTCAATAATTACAGGAGTTGATGCGATCAATCGAAGTATAAGCGGAATAGTTGAATTCAGGGACAGGCAGTCTGAGGCGGGGAGTTCGGTAACTGCAAGTATCTCAAGCCTTAGCGAGAGGTCGGAATTTATTTCAAAGGCGGCACTGGAACAGGGTCAGGGTATTGAGAAAATCCTCCGTCATATTTCTGACTCCACCTGCATCATGATTCAGAGGATCTTGTAGCTCTAATGAATAATTTTCAGAAGACCATTGACGAATACAGCGGATAGAAATTGTTTTTTGACAGGATGGGGAAAATTTAAATTAAACAGTTTTTGCTGACGACTCCGGGCATGGGGAGATTGCGGACTTATTTTTTAATTCCTTCTCTGCTCTATTATTGCATCAGCGCATCTGATGCCGTCTACTGCAGAACTTACGATTCCCCCTGAATATCCCGCACCTTCACCAGCCGGGTATAATCCTCTGATGTTAACTGATTGAAGGGTTTCGTCCCGGGTTACTCTTACGGGTGATGATGTTCTGGTTTCTGCTCCGATAAATAAAGCCTGCGGTGAGATGAATCCGCGCATTTTGTTTTCGAAAAAGGTCAGCGCAGAGCGGATCTCTGTTGTTATCCATGCCGGCAAGAACTCTTCCAGCCGGGCCGGTGTTACTCCGTTTAAATATGAAGTTTTTCTTATTTCTTTATCTGCATTTTTTTTTATGAAAGATGTTACTGTCTGTGCAGGGGCTTTGAAGTTCCCCCCTCCGGCTGTGTACGCTTTTCTTTCTATATCTCGCTGGAATTCGATTCCTGACAGGGGGTCATCGCCCATATCCTCTTTCTTTACAGTCACTACGATGGCAGAGTTTGAGAATCTGTTTTTTCTTGCTGACATACTCATTCCGTTTACACAGAGTTCACCGTTTTCAGATGATGAGTTTATTACAGATCCGCCGGGGCACATACAGAATGAATATGTCCCGCGATCGGTGGTTTTGTTGTTATGTGCAATATTATATTCAGCAGCGGGCAGATATTTTAAGTACTGACTTTTACCGTATTGTATTTTATTAATCTCTTCCACCGGGTGTTCAACGCGTACACCTGCAGCGAATCCCTTTTTTTCGAGAGCTGCGCCTTTTGCTTTTAAAAGATAGTATACGTCCCGTGCCGAATGTCCCGCGGCGAGTATTATGCTGCCCGATAAGAATTCGTTCCCGGCCGAAGTTTCAACGCCTGTTACTTTTCCGCCGGAGATGTAGATGTCTGTTACCCTCTCGCTGAATCTTATCTCTGAGCCGGAATCTGTTATGGATTTGCGGATGTTTTTTAAAATTTCCTGCAGCCGGTCTGTCCCTATGTGAGGTTTTGATTCGTAAGCGGCAGATTGAGGCGCGCCGTTTTCTATAAGTTTTTTGTAGAACCAGAGAATTTCCGGCCTGTTTATTCTTGTTGTAAGTTTTCCGTCGGAGTATGTTCCGGCACCGCCCTCTCCGAATAGCGAGTTGCTGTCGGGATTAAGTATCCCCTTTGCTTCGAGTATGCGGATGTCCTCCATTCTCTCTTCGACGCGTTTACCGCGTTCAAGAACGATTACATGCGCACCCGATTCGATAAGCCGCAGTGCAGCAAAGAGTCCCGCCGGGCCCGCTCCGATTACTATAACGCTTTCGGTGAAGTTACGCTTTATCGTCTCCGGAATTGGTTGAGAAGTGTATACTTCGATGTCGCTGAGCTCAAGGAGCCGTGACGCAGTAACATCATCCGTCTCTATAAGTATTCTAAGGTTGTAGTGGATATCGTTTTTATTTCTGGCGTCGAGAGATCTTTTTAGAATTGTATATTCTGTGATTTCAATGTTATACTTTGTTTTAATTACAGATAAAATTTTATCTTCTGATTCGGAGGGGGTAAGTCTGATATTGCTTATCTGAAGATGCATTGCTATGCTAGTGCGTCAAAGAATGAACCGGGTGTTATCAGAGGTTTACGGCTGTCGGATCTTCCGTAGGAATCGTATTGATCTTCTGACTGGAACATCTTACTGACAAGTTTTTCTCTCTCTGCAAGGTCCGGTTTGGAGTAAATCGGCTGTCTCTCTTCAGGACCGGGGCTTTTTATCTTTTCAACTTTGGCATCGATATACTTCGGCCAGATATAACTCTTACCCGATACAGGTGAATTGGCTCCTGCTCTGCTTAAATTAATTTCTGACATGCCTGTAGATATATTCATACTGTTTTATCGGCATATAAAGGGTAAATCTTTAATCGGGGGAGAGATAAAATGCCGTATTTGTTAAAAATTCGGGTTTTTATTGACTATGAAAAACCGGTCTGTTAAACTGGTTCTATGAAAAGA